>NZ_AKJI01000036.1:0-70204 GCF_000282415.1 Pseudomonas sp. GM60 | reverse complement strand
GCGCCAACAACAAATCGCCGTGTTGGACGATCGAATACTGCATCGCGCCTTGTATCTCGGTGGCCAGGCGGCTTTTGCAGTAGAAGCGCTGATGCCGTTGCGCGCCTTGCCGTGCATGGCCGATCAGCCGGTCGAGGGCGTCGTAGCAATAGTGGCAGAGGGATTCGCGCAGCAACAGCATGGGGATGCTCCGAAGGTTCAACGTGCCTTCGATCAGTATTGGCGAGTTCGCTTTGGGTGGGAACTAACAGAACTGATAGTTATGCCTTGTTCCGGTTCTCACCGGAACCCATGGGCGAGATCTTTCCACGCGCAAAACCGCAGGTGCGCCTGATCAACTCTCGTGCGTTGGTTTTGCGGTGTTTGCGCCGGCCTCTTCGCGAGCAGGTGTACGCGGCTTTACTGTGGGAGCGAGACCGGCTTGCCGGCGAAGGGGCAGTTGTCTCAGCGCAAACTTCAGCCGCTGTGAACATCCCCCGGCTCAGTCAGCACCTTCCTGAACGTCTCCACCAACGGCCGCAAATTCACCCGATGCCACGCGGCCCACAGCGGCGTGGTAAATGAAATCCACGGCACCTCCCGCAGCACCACACCCGGCGGCGCATTGCGGCTCAAGCCTTTCTGAATCATCGCGATCCCCAGCCCCGACGCCACCAGCCCCAGTGCAGTGAACGGCTCGGTCGCCTCCATGCGGATGTCCGGGGTGAAACCGGCGCGGATGCAGGCGCTGATGAAGTCGTCGCGGCTCGCGCAGTTCTGGCGGTGTTGCACGCCGATCCATTCCTGATCGGCCAGATCTGCCGGGGTCAGTTCCGCTTGCAAGGCCAGCGGATGATGCTCGGGCAAGGCCAGCAGCATCGGGTCGTCCAGCACCTGAAAACCCAGCAGGTCTGGATCGTCGGCGACGGGTGGTTCGCTGACCAGTGCGATATCGAGACTACGCTGACGCAGGCCTTCGAGTTGTTCGGCGGAGCTGAGGTTGTACAGCGCGACGTGCACGTTCGGCCGGTCGACCCGCAGCACGCGCAGGGCATTGGGCAAGACGCCGGCGTGCATGGCGTTTTCGATGTAGCCGATGCACAAGCCGCCTTCTTCACCGCGCCCCAGGCGTTTGCCGAGGGATTCCAGGCGATTGGCGTGGGTCAGCAGGGCGCGGGTTTCGGCGAGAAAGGTCTGGCCGTCGCGGGTCAGGCGGATGCGTTGCTGGCTGCGCTCGAACAGGGTCAGGCCCAGGCGTTCCTCAAGCTGGGCGATCTGCCGGCTCAGGGGCGATTGGGAAATGTGCAGGCGTTCGGCGGCGCGACCGACGTGTTCTTCTTCGGCGACGGCGACGAAGTAGCGCAATTGGCGGATGTCGATCATGTCAGACCTATAGGGACTCAAGTACTGCGCATTATGTCTTGGACGGTCCGATCCTCGCAATCTAGGATTGGCTCAACGGTAAAGCAAACACCGCTCTTTGTAGGAGCCGGCTTGCCGGCGAAAAACGTCTAGGCGACGCGTTCATTCAGACAGCCCGCGTTATCGTTGACATCCATCGCCAGCAAGCCGGCTCCTACAGGTTTACGAGACATTCGAGAGGATTTTTTCATGAGCTTGAAAGACAAACTGCCCGGCGCGCTGGGTTTCGGTACTGCCCCATTGGGCAACATGTTCCGCGCCATCCCTGAAGAAGAAGCGCTGGCCACCGTGCACGCCGCCTGGGATGCCGGCGTGCGTTACTTCGATACCGCACCGTTTTACGGTTCGGGCCTGTCGGAAATTCGCTTGGGCGCCGCGCTGTCCCAATACAACCGCGACGATTATGTGCTGAGCAGCAAGGTCGGGCGGGTGATTCTGGATGAAGTCGAAGACGCAGCCGCCCGTGATCTGGGTGAGAAGAGCGGCGTGTTCGAACACGGCCGCCCGAACAAGATCGTCAACGATTACAGCGCCGACGCGACGATGCGTTCCATCGAAGACAGCCTCAAGCGTCTGCAAACCGATCGTTTGGACATTATTTGGGTCCACGACATCGCGCAGGACTTCTACGGTGATCAATGGCTGGAATACTTCAACCAGGCCCGCACCGGCGCGTTCAAAGTGTTGACCCGTTTGCGCGAAGAAGGCGTGATCAAGGGTTGGGGCCTGGGCGTGAACAAGGTCGAGCCGTGTGAACTGACCCTCGACCTGACCGAAGCCCAGCCGGACGGTTTTTTGCTGGCGGGCCGCTACACGCTGCTTGATCACGACCGTGCCCTGCAACGCCTGATGGATGCCGCGCTGGCGCAGAACGTCGAGATCGTGGTCGGTGGTCCCTACAGCTCGGGGATTCTGGCCGGCGGTGCGCATTTCGAATACCAGAAGGCCAGCCCGGCGATTATCAATAAAGTCGAGCAGATCAAACGTATCGCAGCGGCTCACGGCGTCGACATCAAGGCCGCTGCATTGCAGTTCTCCCTCGCTAACCCGGCCGTTGCCGCCGTGATTCCAGGTTCCAGCCGTCCGGACCGGATTGCTGAAGATGTGGCTGCGTTGTCAGCCGTCATTCCCGCTGCGTTCTGGCAAGCCATGCGCGACGCGAAACTGGTGTCCGAACGCGCTCCATTACCCCTCGCAGGAGTTTGAGCATGAAGATCGATCTGACTGGAAAACTCGCCATCGTCAGCGGCAGCACCGCCGGTATTGGCCTGGGCATCAGCAAGGCACTGGCCGAGTCCGGTGCGACGGTGGTGGTGATCGGCCGCGAGACGGCCAAGGTCGAGCAAGCGCTGGTGAGCATCCGCCAGAGCGTGCCGGCCGCGCAACTGCGTGGCCTGACCGCAGACCTCGGCACTGCCGAAGGTGCCGAGCAGTTGTTCGCCGCCGAGCCGCGAGCGGACATTCTGGTGAACAACCTCGGGATCTTTAACGAGGTGGATTTCTTCGACACGCCGGACAGCGAGTGGACGCGGTTCTATGAGGTCAACGTGATCTCCGGTGTGCGCCTGTCACGGCATTACGTGCCGGACATGGTCAAGCAGGGCTGGGGCCGGGTGATTTTCCTGTCCTCGGAATCCGGGATTGCGATTCCGGCCGACATGCTCAACTACGGCGTGACCAAAAGCGCCAACCTTGCGGTGTCTCATGGCCTGGCCAAACGGCTGGCGGGCACGGGCGTGACGGTTAATGCGATCCTGCCAGGCCCGACCTTGACCGACGGTCTGGAGCAGATGCTCAAGGATGCAACGGCTGAATCGGGGCGCAGTGTGCGCGAAGAAGCCGATGCGTTCGTGCGCAAGGCCCGGCCGACGTCGATCATCCAGCGCGTGGCGGACGTCGAGGAAGTCGCCAACCTGGTGGCTTACATCGCTTCACCGCTGTCATCGGCCACGACCGGCGCCGCCCTTCGAGTCGACGGCGGTGTCGTCGACAGTCTGGCGATCTGAATTTTTTGATTGAGGAGAGAGGACTGCATGGCAACTGCATCAGCGTTTATCGACATCCCGGCTTCGGCCGACAAGGTTTGGCAATTGATCGGCGGCTTCAACTCACTGCCGGACTGGCTGCCGTTCATTCCCAAAAGCGAACTGAGCGAAGGCGGGCGGGTGCGCAGTCTGCAAACCGCCGATGGCGCGGTAGTGGTGGAACGGCTTGAGTCGTTTGATAACGCCGGGAAGACGTATAGCTACTCGATTTTGCAGGCACCGTTTCCGGCGACTGATTACCTGGCGACGATCCGCGTTGAAGCGCAAGGCGAGGGCGCCCGGGTGACCTGGTCGGGGCGGTTTGCGCCGGTCGGTGTGACCGAGGAAGAAGTGGCGGCGTTGTTTGCCGGGATTTACCAGGGCGGCCTCGAAGCCCTGCGGGCCAACTACCCCGTGTAAACCGGGCGGCGTTCCGTTTGCCGGGAATGTTCGGTTGACGCAAGTCCTGTAGGAGCCGGCTTGCTGGCGATGGCGATTTTACGGGCGCCATCGCCAGCAAGCCGGCTCCTACAAGTGCGTATGCGTGCCGGGAGTGTTTGGTTGACACCAATCCTGTAGGAGCCGGCTTGCCGGCGATCCATGCAACGCGGTGCGTCAGGTAACGCGCCATCCCGCGAATCTAACCTTATTCTCAAACAGTATTTCTCAACCCCCACATTAGAATTCTAAGATCACGTCATAACTCGTTATAACAAGTGATCTGCCATGACCGATAACGTTCTCTCCCTCAGCAGCGTTCCTTTGCATACTCAACTGCGCGACGTCCTGCGTGCCCGCATTCTCGACGGCGAATACCCGCAAGACAGTCAGATGCCTTCGGAAAGCGAGCTTGGCGCGTTGTTCAAAGTCAGCCGCATCACCGTGCGCCAGGCCCTCGGCGATCTGCAAAAGGAAGGGTTGATCTTCAAGATTCACGGCAAGGGCACGTTCGTCGCCAAGCCGAAAACCTTCCAGAACGTCAGCACCCTGCAAGGCCTCGCCGAGTCCATGACCGGGCGCGGCTACGAGGTGATCAACCGCCTGCGCAGTTTCAAATTCATCCCCGCCGACAAACTCGTCGCCGAACGTTTGCAGGTGGCCGAAGGCGAGATCGTGGCGCAGATCAAGCGGGTGCGCCTGATCAACCGCGAGCCGATCTCACTGGAAATCACCTACCTGCCCAAAACCATCGGTGAACGGCTGGAAAAGGCCGATCTGGTCACCCGCGACATCTTCCTGATCCTCGAAAACGACTGCGGCCTGGCCCTCGGTCATGCCGATCTGGCCATCGACGCCGTACTCGCCGACAGCGACCTGACCCAGGCGCTCAACATCGAACCCGGCTCGCCGATCATGCGCATCGAGCGTCTGACCCACGATGCCAGCGGGCAACCCGTGGACTTCGAACACCTTTACTACCGCGGCGATGCGTTCCAGTACCGCCTGCGGATCGACCGGCAAAAAGGGGCGCAGGCATGACAAGAAGTACCCTCGAACAGGAATACGACATCGTCGTGATCGGCGGTGGCACGGCAGGTCCCATGGCGGCAATCAAGGCCAAGGAGCGCAACCGCGACCTGCGTGTGTTGCTGATCGACAAGGCCAACGTCAAGCGCAGCGGCGCGATCAGCATGGGCATGGACGGCCTGAACAACGCGATCATTCCCGGCCATTCCACGCCGGAGCAGTACACCAAGGAAATCACCATCGCCAACGACGGCATCGTCAATCAAGCTGCGGTCTACGCCTACGCCACCCACAGCTTCGAAACCATCGAGCAACTGGACCGCTGGGGCGTCAAGTTCGAGAAGGACGAAACCGGCGACTACGCGGTGAAGAAGGTCCACCACATGGGCGCATACGTGCTGCCGATGCCGGAAGGGCACGACATCAAGAAAGTCCTGTACCGCCAGTTGAAACGCGCCCGGGTCAGCATCACCAACCGTGTCGTTTGCACGCGCTTGCTGACGGATGAAGAGGGCGCGGTCAACGGCCTGATGGGCTTCGACTGCCGAACAGCCGATTTTCATGTGATCAAGGCCAAGGCGGTAATCCTCGCGTGCGGTGCTGCCGGGCGCCTCGGTTTGCCGTCCTCGGGTTACCTGATGGGCACCTACGAAAACCCGACCAATGCCGGCGACGGTTATGCCATGGCTTATCACGCCGGGGCCGAACTGGCGAACCTCGAATGCTTCCAGATCAACCCGCTGATCAAGGACTACAACGGCCCGGCCTGCGCCTACGTTACGGGCCCGTTGGGCGGCTACACCGCCAACAACAAGGGTGAGCGCTTCATCGAGTGCGACTACTGGAGCGGCCAGATGATGTGGGAGTTCCACCAGGAACTCGAAAGCGGCAACGGCCCGGTGTTCCTCAAACTCGATCACCTGGCCGAGGAAACCATTCAGAACATCGAAGAGATCCTGCACAGCAACGAACGCCCGAGTCGCGGCCAGTTTCACGCCAATCGCGGCACCGATTACCGCACGCAGATGGTCGAGATGCACATCTCCGAAATCGGTTTTTGCAGCGGGCATTCGGCGTCGGGTGTGTGGGTCAACGAGAAGGCCGAAACCTCGGTCAAGGGTTTGTATTCGGCGGGTGACATGGCCGCCGTGCCGCACAACTACATGCTTGGCGCGTTCACCTACGGCTGGTTTGCCGGCACTAATGCGGCGGATTTTGTCGCCGATCGCGAATTTTCAGCGGTCGATGCCAAGCAGATCGAGACAGAGAAAGCACGGGTCTATGCACCGCTGGACCGCGAACACGGACTGCCGCCAGCCCAGGTCGAGTACAAGCTGCGACGCTTCGTGAACGATTACCTGCAACCGCCGAAAGTGACCAAGAAGATGCAGATCGGCCTGCAACGCTTCAGCGATATCCAGCGCGATCTTGATCAGATCAAGGCCCACAACGCCCACGAGCTGATGCGCGCGATGGAAGTCAGCATGATCCGCGACTGTGCTGAAATGGCCGCCCGCGCTTCGTTGTTCCGCGCCGAAAGTCGTTGGGGGCTTTACCACTATCGGGTCGATCACCCGCAGCGCAACGACAGCGACTGGTTCTGCCATTGCCATTTGAAGAAGGATGAAAACGGCCAGATGAGCAGTTTCAAGAAAGCCGTCGAGCCCTACATCATCCCGCTGGATGCCGAAGAAATGCAGGCCTACGACCGGCTGCGCGTCGGTGCCTTTGCGGCCTGAGCCTGACCATAAGAGAGACCGACCAATGGCCTATCAACCCCAGGAAATTTTCTTCCGCTCCAACGCGCCCGTCACGGTCGACGAGGACCTGTGCATCGCCCACAAAGGCTGCACCGTGTGCGTCGACGTCTGCCCGATGGACTTGCTGGCGATCAACCCGGCCACGCAAAAGGCCTACATGGCTTTCGACGAATGCTGGTACTGCATGCCGTGCGAAAAGGACTGCCCGACCGGGGCCGTGAAAGTCGAAATCCCCTATTTATTGCGTTGAAACACCGAACTGTAGGAGCCGGCTTGCTGGCGATGGAGTGTCAGTCGACATCTCTTTGGCTGACACACCATCGCCAGCAAGCCGGCTCCTACAATTGATCGAGTTCCAATGTGGGAGCGGGCTTGCTCGCGAAGAGGCCAGCCCAAACAACATAAAACGCTACCCGGCAACACCGGACGCCTGCTTCAAACACCCCTCGTTTCCCACCACGCCCTGATCGTGGCGGAGACGAACATCCTATAAATGATTCGAGGGGACACACCCATGTTATTGCGTGCAGCATTGGCCGGTCTGGTACTGGCTTCTTTCACCTTGTCGGCCTCCGCCGAAACCATCCGCATTGCCATCGGCACCCAGGACACCACGATCAACTGCGCCGCCGGCGGCCTGTTGATTCGCGAGCTCGGCCTGCTGGACAAATACTTGCCCCACGATGGCCAATACAAAGACGCCAAATACGAAGTCGAGTGGAAGAACTTCACCAGCGGCGCGCCCCTGACCAACGAGATGGTCGCCGGCAAACTGGACTTCGGCGCGATGGCTGATTTCCCTGGTTCGTTCAACGGCGTCGCGTTCGAAACCGCCGGCAAGCACAGCCTGTTTATCAGCGTGCTGTCGGGCAGCATCAAGGGCGGCGGCAACGGCATCGTCGTGCCGAGTGCTTCGGGCGTACAGTCGCTGGCCGAGCTCAAGGGCAAGACCATCTCCGTGCCGTTCGCTTCGACCGCCCATGGCATGTTGCTGCGCGCCGTGGCGGCTCAGGGTTGGGACCCGCTCAAAGACGTGAACATCATCGCCCAGCCGCCGGAAGTCGCCGGTTCCGCGTTGCAGGCCGGGAAGATCGACGCCCACGCCGACTTTGTGCCGTTCGCCGAACTGTTCCCGAGCGGTGGTTTTGCTCGCAAGATCTATGACGGCTCCCAGGCGAACACGCCGACGTTCCACGGTGCGCTGGTCGATCAGGCCTACGCGAAAAAGTACCCGGAAATTGTCGTTGCCTACCTGCGCGCCAGCCTCGAAGCCAACCAGTTATTGGCGGCAGAGCCCGAGAAGTACAGCGAGTTGATCGCCAAGGTCACCGGCGTCGATGCCGAGGTCAATTACCTGTTCCACGGCCCGCTCGGCGTGCAGACCCGCGACCTTAGCTGGAAGCCGGAATATCGCCAGGCGGTCGGCACCGCCATCGACACCCTCAAACTGCTGAAGAAGGCTGATCGCGGTCTCGACCTCAACACCTTCATCGACGACCAGTACATCCGCGCCGCGTTCAAGGCCTCGAAGCTGGACTACACCGCGCAACTGGCCAACTACGGTCAGACCCCGCTCAAGGCAGTGGATGCGTTGAGCGGCAAGGCCATCACCGACTTCAGTCATGTGGCCGAGATCTGGGTGCGCGGCGAGCCGAAAGTCCGGCAGTACGCCTCGGCGGAATCGGCGTTCACGGCGTTGGCCGGTTTGAAGTCCGAAGGCAAAAACATCCGCGCGGTGTATGCCCAGGCGAGTGACAGCGGGATCAAGTTGCTGGCGGATCAGGCGTGGTTTGCCAGTGACGCGAAAGGGCGCCTCAGCGCGTTCCTGCTCAAGGGCCAGGCCCAGCAATTCGCCACGGCCCAGGGCGGCAAAGTCCTCGACTTCACCGACGCCACCACCCAGGCGGTTGCCGCCCGCTAACCGCCAGAACCCCGCAATCCCCTGTAGGAGCGAAGCTTGCTCGCGAAGGAGTGTCAGCTAAGTCAATGTCGACTGACACACCTTCGCGAGCAAGCTTCGCTCCTACAGGGGGCTCGGTTGAGAGGAAGAATTGTGTATCGATCATTTATCCGCTGGATCCCGAGGGCAGCGTCATTGCTGCTCTGCCTTTTATTCTGGCAACTCGCCGCCAGCCACCACTGGAACCTCGGCCTGGTCACCTTCGCCAATGTCCCGACACCGCTGGCGGTGATCGAAGCCGCTTTGGGCCTGCGCGATTCCGGCAAACTCGCCCAGCACCTGAGCAGCAGCCTCAGCCGGGTCTTCGCCGGTTACCTCGCGGCGCTGATCATCGGCATCGCGTTGGGCCTGGCCATCGGCCGTTCGAAATGGGCCGAAGATTTGCTGTTGCCGCCGCTGGAAGTCCTGCGCCCGATCCCCGCCGTCGCCTGGATTCCCCTGGCGATCCTGATGTTCCCGTCGTCGGAACTGTCGATGGTCTTCATCACCTTCACCGGCGCGCTGTTCCCGATCCTGCTCAACACCGTGCACGGCGTCGAAGGCGTCGACCCGCGCCTGATTGCTTCGGCGAAAAGCCTCGGGGCAGGGCGTCGGGCAATTCTGCTGGAGGTGATTCTGCCGGGCGCCGCGCCGAGCATCATCACCGGCCTCGCCATCGGCATGGGCACCTCGTGGTTTTGCCTGGTGACCGCCGAAATGATCTCCGGCCAATACGGCATCGGCTATTACACCTGGGAGTCCTACACCATCCAGAACTACGCCGACATCGTCGTCGGCATGTTGCTGATCGGCGTGCTCGGCATGGGCAGCAGCCTGCTGATCAAACGGTTGGGCGGGTTGTTGACGCCTTGGCATCGACCACGAGGAAAAGCCTGATGAGCGTATTTCAACACCTTGAAGGGCGCATCGATATTCGCGGATTGTCGATCAGCCTCGGCGAGGGCCGTGCCGCATTCGAAGCCGTGCAAGGCCTCGATTGCCAGATCGAACCGGGACAGTTCGTGTGCATTCTCGGCCCCTCCGGTTGCGGCAAATCGACCTTGCTCGGCGCGCTGGCCGGACACCTGCAACCTCGCGCCGGCAGCCTTAAAGTCGATGGCGAAGACGTGTCGAGTCCTTCGCCCCAGCGCGGCATGGTGTTCCAGCACCACACGCTGTTCCCTTGGCGCACGGTGCGCGACAACGTCGCGTTCGGCCTGAAAATGCGCGGCATCGGCAAGGCCGAACGGCACGAAGCCGCCGATGAAATCCTTGCGCTGGTGGGCCTCGAAGGGTTCGCCGAGCGCTGGCCGGATCAGTTGTCCGGTGGCATGCAGCAGCGGGTGGAAATCGCCCGTGTGCTGATCAACCGTCCGCGCTTGTTGCTGATGGACGAACCTTTCGGTGCCCTCGACGCGCTGACCCGATTGAACATGCAAGAGCTGCTGCTGGACATCTGGACACGGATTCGCACCACCGTGGTGTTCGTCACCCACGACATCGACGAAGCGCTGTTCCTCGCCGACCGACTGCTGGTCATGAGCACGCGTCCCGGGCGGATCATCGAAGACCTGCGCCTCGACTTCCCTCGGCCACGCACCAGCGAGCTGGTGACAAGCCATGAGTTTTCCCGCTTGAAGCGCCATTGCCTCGAATTACTGCGTCACGAAGACGGTCGGCAGCTACCGCGCCTGAACCCTCTCGGACTTCCCCCTGAAAACAAACTGCCGCGATTTGCCCTATGACCTCTCTATTCGATGTAACCGATAACGATGACATTCTCGCCCTGCAACCGCGCCTGACCGATGCCGACGCCGGCGTGCGCCGGATCGCCCTGATCGAGCTGGCAGACCTGGAAGAGCCGGACGGTTTGCTGTGGCTGGTCGATCGACTGGCCGAAGACCCGACCGCAGAGGTTCGCGCCGAAGCCGCGCGCCTGCTTGAAGCCTGGGAGGACGTGCCGGTCGTTGAAGCGCTGTGCCAGGCGTTGACCGATCCGTCGCCGGCCGTGCAGGCCGCCGCCGCGCAGAGCCTGAGCCTGCTCAAGAGTGAAGCCGCGGGCAGGGTGATTCTGCCGTGGACCGGGCATGCCGACATCAACGTGCGTATCGCCGCGTTCCGGGCGTTGCGCGAATTGCGTTTTCCCGATGCCGCGACCGCTGCTTTGGCGGCGCTGGGCGATGCAGACGCCAGCGTTCGCCGCGAAGCTGTTGGCGTGCTCGGCTGGCTCAAACAGTTCGATGCATTGCCGGCCCTGGCGACGTTGGCCAGTCACGACCCGGACACTGAAGTCCGTCGCGCCGCCACGGGAGCCCTTGGCCTGGCCTCCGATGCGCACGTCCTGCCGGCCCTGCGCCAGGCGTTACAGGACGGCGCCTGGCAAGTGCGCGAAGAAGCCGCGACCACCCTCGGCAAGGTCGGTCATACCGACGCCGGCCCGGCATTGGTCGAAGCGTTGAGCGATGATTACTGGCAAGTGCGCCTGCGCGCCACCCGCAGTCTCGGTCGCTTGCGTTATGCCCCGGCGCTGGACGCATTGATCGAAACCCTCGGTCATCGCATCAGCAACCTGCGCAAGGAAGCCGCGTTGGCCCTTGGCGAATTGAACGATAAAGGCGCAGTTGCGCCGTTGCAGGCCGCGCAGAACGATGGCGACCCGGAAGTGCGCAAAGCCGTGCGCATTGCCTTGAGTCAGTTGCAATGAACCCGCTGGCGATCGGCAATTCCCGGAGCAAACAGCAGCTGCGACTGAATTGGCCGGATGGTCGTGAGCAGTTGCTGGATCATGCCGAGTTGCGCCGGCAATGCCCGTGTTCGCAATGCCGGGCGTTTCGCTTGAAAGGGTTGACGCCGAGGGTCGATGACCGAGTGCAAGTCATCGAATTGAACGCGCAGGGCTATGGCCTGCAACTGATTTTCAGCGATGGCCACGAACGTGGCATCTACCCCTGGCCGTATCTTTCGAGCTTGGCCTGATGACGCGCTTCACCGGTGAGTGTGCCCGCCGATGAAGCGCTGCGCAGTGGTCAGGCTTTGCTGGCGGCCAGGAAAGCGCCCAGTCGGCGCCCCATCTCTTCACCCAAGGCTTGCAAGCCACTCAGGGGGCGGACCATCACCTCGAATTCAACGATTTTTCCTTGTTCGTTGAAGCGGATCATGTCGATGCCCTTCAGCTGTTTTTCACCGACCCTGGCGCTGAACTCGAGGATGACGTTCAAGCCGTCCGCAGTCGACAGTTCGCGGTGGTACTGGAAATCCTCGAACACGCCGGACACCGTGTTGAGAATCATATTGACCACCGGCGCCCCTGGATAAGGCGTGTGCGCCATCGGCGAGCGGAAAACCACTTGCGGGTCCAACAATTCGGGCAAGGCCTTCAAGTCAGCCTTTTTGATCATCGCGTGCCACTGGTTCAAGGATTGTGCGGCGTTTGGATGCAGTTTCAGTTCCGACATTTTCAACTCCTGTATTTTTTGTTGTTCTGCAAACGTCGGCGAAGACTGTACATCAAAGGGCTTGAAGGGAAACCCTCCGGCGGCAAAACCCTCGGCCACTGGTTAGTATTTTTCCGTCCTGACGTCCGTCGCCATGGGCAAAATCGTTCTAAAAATTCAGGGGCGCGGTTCGGGGGGGTGTACTAGTCTTGAATTTGTAGGTGAAGACGCAGACTGATGCGCAAGCGGATGGCAAGGACACGTGGGGCGCGTTCCGAAGGGTACACGGTTAGAAAGATCTCCGCGCTGAGATCCAGCCCTTATGCCGTGTGAAGCAGAAGAGCACAAAACTCTTCTGTGAGAGTCCTGATAAACCTTGTAAGCCGGAGACCAGCGCCGGCCACCTACTCGAATCCCAAAGCCCGCCTTGTGCGGGCTTTTTTTGTGGCCTTTGCCTTCACCCAAATGCACGTATTTCACTCATTTCCAGATTGACGCCAAACCTGTAGGAGCCGGCTTGCTGGCGATAGCGGTGTGTCAGTCACCCATGATGTTGGCTGGTCAACCGCTATCGCCAGCAAGCCGGCTCCTACAGGGATTGCGTACAACAGGGTGATCAGGGCGTCTTCCGCCACCGGATCCACCGGGACACCGATATTGGCCATTTCTATCTCCTTTTGGCCGACCTCGCACTATGAACTCACTCGTTCGTCAGCAAGAATCGAAGCAGCATTGCTGTTTCAGCACGCTTGCGAATCCACAACTGAAATCCTGTTTTCCTTGCCCTGGGCAATTTTTAAGGCCTGCCGTGTACAGAACATAAAAACCAACGAGCGACACATTTGGGGAATTCATTCATGGTCATGATGAAACGCATACTGGGCGCCACTGTTTGTGGGCTGACGCTGTTGGCCAGTGCCGTGCACGCCGAACAGCGGGAATTGCGGGTGTACAACTGGGCGGACTACATCCTTCCGTCCGTGCCCAAGGACTTCGCCCAGAAAAGCGGAATCAAAGTGACCTGGGACACCTTCGACACCAACGAATCGCTGGAAGCCAAGCTGCTGACCGGTAACTCGGGGTACGACCTGGTGGTGCCGTCGAACCAGTTCATCGAAACCCAGATCAAGGCCGGTGTATTCCAGAAACTCGACAAGTCCAAGCTGCCGAACTGGAAACACCAGGACCCGGCACTGCTCGCATTGCTGGACAAGAACGATCCGGGCAACCAGTACGGCGTGCCCTACATGTACGGCACCGTGCTGATCGGTTTCAACCCGGCCAAGGTCAAGGCCGCGCTGGGCGAGAATGCGCCGGTGGACAGTTGGGATCTGGTGTTCAACCCGCAGAACATGCAGAAGCTGAAATCCTGTGGCGTCGCCATGCTCGACTCACCTTCGGAAATCCTGCCGCTGGCGCTGCACTATCTGGGGCTGGACCCGAACAGCCAGAACCCGGACGACTACGAAAAAGCCAAGGCATTGATGCTGAAGATTCGCCCTTACGTCACCTACTTCAACTCCGCCAAGTACATGACCGACATCGCCAACGGCGATATCTGCGTCGCCATCGGCTACTCCGGCAGCTTCTACCAGTTCGGCAATCGCGCCAAGGAAGCGGGTAACGGCGTAGTGGTCGATTGGCGCTTGCCGAAGGAGGGCGCGCCGATCTGGTTTGATACCTTTGCGATTCCAAAAAGCGCGAAGAACGTGGAGGAAGCCCACGAGTTTCTCAACACCTTGCTGGACCCGAAAGTTATCGCCCCGATCAGTGATTTCCTTGGCTACCCCAACGCCAACAAGGACTCGCTTGCGCTGATCAACAAAGAGATCACCGGCAACCCGAACCTGACGCCGACCAGCGAAGCGTTGAAAACCCTGTATGTGGTGCAACCGCTGCCGCAAAAGCTTGAGCGGGTGCGCACGCGGGTCTGGACGAGCATCAAGTCCGGCGAATAACACTTTGTAGGAGCGAGCTTGCTCGCGATGGACGTCCAGACAACGCGGGCATTCAGGCAGCACGCGTTATCGTTAACGTCCATCGCGAGCAAGCTCGCTCCTACATGCTTAGATCCGCGTCAGCGCCTGCGCCAAATCGGCACGCAGATCCTCGACATCCTCAACCCCCACGGACAACCGCACCAGCCCGTCGCCGATGCCCAGCTGTGCGCGGGTTTCTGCGGGGATGGTGGCGTGGGTCATGATCGCCGGGTGCTCGATCAGGCTTTCCACGCCGCCCAGACTCTCGGCCAGGGCGAATATCCGAACGCTCTCAAGGAAACGCGTGGCGCCCGCCAGATCGCTCTTCAGATCGACAGAAATCATCCCGCCGAAACCGCGCATCTGCCGCTTCGCCAATTCATGCTGCGGGTGCGATGGCAGGCCCGGGTAGTAGACGCGTGCCACTTGCGGCTGGCGCTCCAGCCATTGCGCCAACTCAAGCGCGTTGCTGCAGTGACGCTCCATGCGCAGCGCCAGGGTTTTCACGCCGCGCAGGGTCAGAAACGCGTCGAACGGTCCGGCGATCGCGCCCACCGAGTTCTGCAGGAAACCCAGGCGTTGCGCCAGTTCCGGGTTCTGCCCGACCACGGCGATGCCGCCGATCACGTCGGAGTGGCCGTTCAGGTATTTGGTGGTCGAGTGCAGCACGATGTCGAAACCCAGCTCCAGCGGGCGCTGGATCCATGGGCTGGCAAAGGTGTTGTCGGCGACGCAGATGATGTCGCGGTCGCGGCAGATACGTGCGACGGCAGCGAGGTCAGTCAGGCTCAGCAACGGATTGCTCGGCGTCTCGACCCAGACCATTTTGGTGTCGTCCTGCAACGACGCTTCGAACGCCCCGAGGTCGGTCAGGTCGACGAAGCTGAAACGATGCCCGGCGCTGCGTTTACGCACCTTGTCGAACAGTCGGAACGTCCCGCCGTACAGGTCATTGCCGGACACGATGTGCGAACCGGCGTCGAGCAGTTCCAGCACCGTGGAAATCGCCGCCAGCCCGGAGGCGAACGCGAAGGCCTGGGTGCCGCTTTCCAGGTCGGCGACGCAACGCTCCAGGGCGAAGCGCGTCGGGTTGTGCGAGCGCCCGTAATCGAAACCCTTGTGCACGCCGGGGCTTTGTTGCAAATAGGTGGAGTTGGCATAAATCGGTGGCATCAATGCGCCGGTGGTCGGGTCCGGCGTTTGCCCGGCGTGGATCACCCGAGTGGCAAAGGCGCGTGCCGCGGCGTTTTCATCGTGTTGACTCATGCAAGGGATCTCCGCAAATGATTGAGCAGGTCGACGCGAGTAATCAGGCCGTGGAAGCCCGAGGCGTCGGCGATGATCGCGACCAACCCGCGATCGAGTTCTGCCTGCAGCTTTTCCAGACTGGCGCTGGGCGGCAGGGTTTCTACTTTGTCGGTCATTGCGCTGGCCACGGTCAAGCGGAAGTGTGAAGGATCTTCCTGCATGCCCAGCAGAATGTCGGATTCGTCAATCACGCCGACCAGTTGCTTGCCGTCCGCCAGCACCGGCAGTTGCGACACATCCGCCAGGCGCATGCGCTGGAACGCCGTCAGCAGCGTGTCGTCCGGGCCGACGCTGATCACCCGGCCATCCTCGAATCGCCGTGCGATCACATCGCGCAGGTCGCCATAAGGTTTGCGCTTGAGCAAGCCCTGATCGTTCATCCACTGGTCGTTGTAGACCTTCGACAGGTAGCGGGTGCCAGTGTCGCAGACGAAGCTGACCACGCGTTTGGGCGTGGTTTGTTCGCGGCAGTAACGCAGCGCCGCCGCCAGCAGGGTGCCGGTCGAAGAACCGCCAAGGATGCCTTCGGCGCGCAGCAGTTGGCGGGCGTGATCGAAGCTCTCCTCGTCGCTGATCGAATAGGCGTGGCGCACGCTGGACAGGTCGGCAATCGAGGGGATGAAGTCTTCACCGATGCCTTCCACCGCCCATGAGCCGGGTGTCTGCATGGTGCCGCTGCGGCTGTATTCGGCCATCACCGAACCGATGGGGTCGGCCAGCACCATTTCCAGATTGGGCTGTACGCGCTTGAAGAAACGGGTCAGCCCGGTCAGCGTGCCGGCCGAGCCGACGCCGACGACAATCGCATCCACGTCATGCTGGGTTTGCGCCCAGATCTCCGGTGCGGTGCTGCACTCGTGGGCGAGCGGGTTGGCCGGGTTGTTGAACTGATCGGCGAAGAATGCGTCGGGAATTTCCAGCGCCAGCCGTGCCGCGACGTCCTGGTAATAATCGGGATGGCCCTTGCCGACATCGGAGCGGGTGATGTGCACCTCGGCGCCCATGGCCTTGAGGTGCAAGACTTTCTCGGTGGACATTTTGTCCGGCACCACCAGCACCACCCGATAGCCCTTGGCACGGCCAACCAGGGCCAGACCGAGGCCGGTGTTGCCGGCCGTGGCCTCGACGATGGTGCCGCCAGATTTCAACCGGCCGTCGCGCTCGGCTTCGTCGATCATCGCCAGGCCGATGCGGTCCTTGATCGAGCCGCCGGGGTTCTGTGATTCGAGCTTCAGAAACAGGGTGCACAGGCCCGTGTCAAAGCGGCTGACGCGCACCAGCGGCGTATTGCCGATCAGTTCAAGCACGGCAGGGCGGGAGTCATTCGGCATGTTGTCACCTCTTTGCGAAAATTCGCACGGGAAGGACAGCAACCGGCGGCGAGCCATCGCACGCCAGTCGCCAGCAATGCATCGTTTGGACCATAGGCCGCGAATGCGCCTCTCGCAACTTTGTGCGACCAGCCGGTCACCTGATTGCTGGAGAGAATCCCCGAGTCGACAATACTCAAGCGACCACCATCGGCCGAGGGCGAGCACCATGACGAAGGAAAGCAGCGGGGGCGAAACGGCCTCTGCGCTGATCGACGCACGAATCAGGGAATTGAATGACTGGCGGGGCGAGACGCTCGCGCGCGTCAGGGCGATCATCCAACAGGCAGACCCCGACGTGGTCGAGGAGTGGAAGTGGAGGGGCGTGCCGGTGTGGTCGCATGCCGGGATCATCTGCACGGGCGAGACGTACAAAACGGCGGTGAAAATGACCTTCGCGAAAGGTGCTGCGCTGGACGATCCTGCCCATCTCTTCAACGCCAGCCTGGAAGGCAATACCCGCCGGGCGATTGATGTGCATGAGGGCAAGACGCTTGATGAAAAAGCATTGAAGGCGCTGATTAGGGCGGCGGTGGTGCTCAACACCTCCAAATGAGTCGGCCGGTTTGTATCCCCGTGTATCCCTCGGGGCCGCAGCTATCTTGGCTTACAAAACCATGGCATCCGCGACACGTGCCCGATACACGACGGCCGCTTAATGGGGCACCACAACGGTATCACCCGGAGAAATGCCATGTTCCGTATCAACGCTCGTCACACCGCCAGAATGCTTGGCGTCGCTGTTGTCACCACTGCCGCACTCGCGGCGTTCTCCGGGATGTCTCAGGCCGAGGAAGTGAAGGCCCCTGCAAAAAGCTGGCAGACGGGGATTCATCGCACCGATCTCCTGAAAAAGGACCTCGATGTCGAAGGTCGTGAAGTGATCCAGGTACGGGTTGATATCGATCCGGGCATTTCGTCGCCCAACCATTCCCATCCGGGCGTGGAAGTGGCTTATGTCATCGACGGCACGTTCGAATATCAACTGGAAGGGCAGCCACCGGTCACGTTGAAAACCGGTGATTCGCTGTACATCCCGGCCGGCGTTGCGCACGTCGCGAAGAACATCGGAACCAAAACCGGCTCCGAACTGGCGACGTACATCGTCAAGAAAGGCGAACCGCTGGTTGTGATCAAACAGTAAGCCAAAGGCACGCAAAACCCTGTAGGAGCCGGCTTGCTGGCGATGGAGTGTCAGTCGACATCGATTCAGCTGACCCACCATCGCCAGCAAGCTGGCTCCTACAGGATTTACGTCAACCGAACATTCCCCATTCATACACGCACTTGTAGGAGCCGGCTTGCTGGCGATAGCGGTGTGTCAGCCAACATCAATGGTGATTGATACGCCACAATCGCCAGCAAGCCGGCTCCTACAGGATTTATGTCAACCGGACATTCCCGGAACACTCACGCACATGTAGGAGCCGGCTTGCCGGCGATAGCGGTGTCTGAGCCGACATCAATGGTGATTGATACGCCGTCATCGTCGGAACGCCGCCCGCAGCAAGCCGGCTCCTACAAAGGTTTCAGCGCTCGGCGGGCTAGTGCGACGCCTAGTGCAACAACGATCAGCCCCAACGCTACCGCGAAGGTGATCCGCATGCCGTGGGCCACGGCTTCGGGTGGCGTCAGGGTGATGTCGGCCGCCTGCGAGGCGAGGGCGAATACAGCGCCCAACGCCGAGGCGCCAGTGATCAATCCCAGGTTTCGCGACAGGTTGAGCATGCCCGAGACAACGCCGCGCTGATCGGGCTGTACATCGCTCATGACCGTGGTGTTGTTGGCCGTCTGGAACACGGCATAGCCGAGCGTGATCACCACCATCGGCGCAACGTACCCGCCAATGCCAACGGTCAGCGGCAACACCGATAACACCAGGCAACCGACGGCCATGGCGAGCAGCCCGGCGACAGTCATCCGTTGGGCGCCGAATCGGTCGGCGATCCGGCCGGCGGGCACACCTGTCAGGGCCGCGACACAGGGCCCGACCGCGAGCACTATGCCCACCACAACCGCCTTCAGCCCCAGGCCGTGGGCCAGATAAAACGGCCCGACCACCAGCGTTGCCATCATCACCGTCGCGACCAGTGTGCTCATGGCCAGGCTCGCGCTCAGCATCGGGTTGCGAAACATCGCCAGGCGTATCAACGGGGAGGCGACTTTCATTTCAACCAAAACGAAGAGCCCCACGCCGAACCCCGCCGCCAACAGCAAACCGATATTAAGCAGCCCGAAATGGCCACGGCCCAGCGTCATGGCCAGCGCATACGCCGCCAGCGTCAGTGCCAACACCAGCGTGCCCCATACGTCGAAACGGACGCTCCCGGTGGTTGCCTTCTGCCGATCCGCCGGCAGGTATCGATGCGCAAGCAGCAGCGTCATCAGGCCCAATGGCACGGTGACCAGGAACATCGCCTGCCAACCGAATCCACTGATCAACAGGCCGCCCAGCGATGGCCCCAGTGCGGTGCCAATTGCCGACATCGTCCCGAGCAACCCCATGGCGCTGCCGGTTTTGGCTTTCGCCACCGTCTCACCGACGAAGGCCATGGTTAGCGCCATCATGATCGCCGCACCGAGCCCTTGCAGGGCTCGGGCGCCGATCAACATGCCCAATGTCGGTGCCCACGCGCACAGCGCCGAGGCGAGGGTGAACAGGCCAATGCCGCCGAGCAGCAACCGGCGGCGGCCGATCAGGTCACCGAGCCTTCCGACGCTGACGATCAGCGTGGTGATCGCCAGCAGATACGCGATGACGACCCACTGCACGTCCTGAAAGGTTGCACCGAACACCTGGGCCAGCGTCGGCAAACCGACGTTGGCGACGCTGGTGCCGAGTGACGACAGCAGCATCGACAGCGAAAGGCTGACCAATGCCCAGC
Organism: Pseudomonas sp. GM60; assembly: GCF_000282415.1. Taxonomy (NCBI): domain Bacteria; kingdom Pseudomonadati; phylum Pseudomonadota; class Gammaproteobacteria; order Pseudomonadales; family Pseudomonadaceae; genus Pseudomonas; species Pseudomonas sp. GM60. The sequence continues at coordinate 50,637 of NZ_AKJI01000036.1, read as the reverse complement.
GCACGGCGGGTGTCTGTGTTGCGTTGTCCACGATGGCGATAGTCGGCTTCATGCTGTCCCTCTGGATCTGGCCACTCCCGAAGTGGAGCTATCAGAAATCTACGCTGACGCCTAACATGGCGGAAGGCGCACGGGTTGCACTCTACTCGTGCGTCAAACGCCATCTCACCCGGCCGTGGGGCAACGCATGTCGACTCCCGATTTCAATTTGCTGATCACCCTTGATGTGCTGCTCGCTGAAGGCAGCGTGGCGCGTGCCGCCAAACGCTTGCGGCTGAGCCCGTCGGCGATGAGCCGGGCGTTGGCGCGGTTGCGCGAAACCACCGGTGACCCGTTGCTGGTCCGGGCCGGGCGCGGACTGGTCGCCACGCCTCGGGCGCTGGAATTGCGCGAGCGGGTCAGCCAGTTGGTGCAGGACGCCGAAGCGGTGCTGCGCCCGGCGCAACAGCCTGACCTGAAACAATTGGTCCGCACGTTCACGTTGCGTACCAGCGAGGGCTTTGTGGAGACCTTTGGCGCGCCGCTCATCGCCCGGGTCGCCGAGCAAGCGCCGGGCGTGCTGCTGCGCTTCATGCACAAACCTGACAAGGACAGCACGTCGCTGCGGGACGGGACCGTTGATCTGGAAACCGGTGTGGTGGGGAAGGCCGCCGGGCCTGAGTTAAGGACGCAGGGTTTGTTTCGTGACCGATTCATCGGCGTAGTGCGTGTGGGTCATCCGTTGAGCCAGGGCGAGATCACTCCGGAACGTTATGCGGCGGGTGGTCACATCAGCGTCTCGCGGCGCGGGCTCGACAAGGGGCCTGTCGATGAAGCGCTGGCGGCGCTGCAACTGGAACGGCAGGTCGTGACCATTGTTGCCGGTTTCTCGACCGCGTTGGCGCTTGCCCGAGCCACCGATTTGATCGCTGCCGTTCCTGAACGCCACACCGAAAACCTGCGGGCGGGCATGCACAGTTTTGCGCTGCCGGTTACCTTGCCGGAATTCACCGTCGCGATGCTCTGGCATCCGCGTCTGGACGCCGATCCGGTGCATCGCTGGTTACGCGGGTGTGTTCGTGAGGTCTGTGCGCAATAGCCAGATAGCCAGTGACGGGCAAAATCAAAAACTGAACGACCGCGAGGTGTGTTGGGCCAGTTCGGCATCCAGCAGATGTTCGGCCAGCACATCATTCAAAAAGCGGAACTGATCGTTGAGGCCGACCACTTCGTTGCTGAAGTGGTTGCCAGCGGCGGGCATCAGCAGCGCTTCGAAGTTCTTGTCGAACACCAGCGACAGCACTTTGCGCGAGACGGCCTGCTGCGAGTAGTAGTTGTTGCCGAACACCGGAAAGCTCACGGCGAGGGTGACGGTGTGGATCATGATGTGCGCTCCTCGGTCAGGACGTACCACGAAAAAACGGTCAGCGTGAAGGCTGTCAGGGCCAGGCAGGTCAGCAGATGGATCAACATGATTTGCCCCTCCGGTTCGGGGTTGTGTGTCGGGTTGAAGTTGATCCTACGCTGACGATTCATGAGCGGAAGGCATTCGCGGCGATGGTGAATATCGATGTCAGTGATGGTCGGGTTTTTGTGGTGTTCTTGAGGGACCCTTCGCGGGCAAGCCTCGCTCCTACAGGGGCCGGTATTGAGATGTTATTTTGTGAACGACGCTGATCCCTTGTGGGAGCGAGCCTGCTCGCGATGCTCTTGCGGGCAAACACCTATACTCAGGTAGAAACCCTTAATCTGATTTCAACCCTAGAGAACCACGATCTTGAACCTGCGTTCGCTGATCGTCGCCGTGCTGCTGGTGTTGGCGGGATGCGTCACGCCTGTGCGTGCCCCGGCGCCTACGCCGCCCGTGGTCATTTCCCAGAGCACCTGGCAGCAGGTGGATCGGGACATCGTCGCGGCATCCCAGTCCGCCACCGAACAGGCAAAAATCTATTCGCGCGGCGCCATGGATTACTGGCGAACCCGGGTCTATCAACTGACCGAAGAAAAATTCATTCCCTGGTTCAGCAGTTACTGGACCCAGGAATGGCTGTCGATGAAAGTCAGCTGGTACAGCCTCAGCGCCCAGGGTGAGCAGGACGCCTCGTCGAAACGCCTGGCGGCCTATCTGCTGGAGCAATACCAGAAGCGCGTGCTGGCCCCGGTCGCGGTCGAGATTGATCCCGACCAGATCCTCGGTCTGGCCACGGCGTTCTACGTGGATATTCTTCAGGAAGAACTGCAAAAAATCTCCCAACGCCACGGCGTGCCTATGGCGCAGCTCAATGGCCGTATCCAGAAAATCCCGGCCATCGCCCTCGGACCGCCACCCGCGCGAGACGCTTCGCTGTACCAGGTCGTGCACACCCAACCGCTCAACACCCTGCCGGCGTACGCGGCGCTGATCGACAAAATCCACAAGGCCGGCGGTAGCAAGGGCGTTGATTCCACCGACCAAGCCATGGCGCCGGTGGCCAAGCGCGCCAGCCAGCGGATGGAAGCCGAAATGGCCCCGCGCGGTGCCGCCAGCGCGGTGTCCGCAGCGGCGGGAAAAATCGCCGGAGGCTTGATTACCTTGGGCGTGGCGGGGATTCGCGCACTGATTCAGGCCAGCGACCGACCGGACAGCGAGGCGCTGATTCGCAGCAGCCTGGGCAACACGTTCGATAAGGCCTGGATAAAAATGGTGCAGAACCCGACCTTCGGTGTGATGGCGGGGACGTTGTACATGGCAGGGCAGATCGAGGGCAACCTGGCGGGGAGTGCCGACGTACCGTCGGTCAGTTCGGGCAGCGGCGCTGTCGATTGGAGCCCGTCCGAACCGACTAAACCGCAGATCGACCCTTAACCCCCGGCAGGAGAATGACCATGTCTTACGTCGATGGCTGTGTCTTTGCGGTGCCCAGTGCCAACCGCGAAAAATTCAAGAAACACGCGGAATCCGCCGCTGTGATTTTCAAGGAAAACGGCGCCCTGAGCATTGTCGAATGCTGGGGCGATGACGTGCCCGATGGCAAAGTGACTTCGTTTCCGCTGGCCGTGAAACTCAAGGATGACGAAACCGTGGTGTTTTCCTGGATCGTCTGGCCGGACAAGCCCACCCGCGATGCCGGCATGCAGAAATTGATGGCCGACCCGCGTATGCAGCAGGACGTCAACCCGATGCCGTTCGATGGCCAGCGGATGATTTTCGGCGGCTTCAACATCCTCTTGCAGGTCTGAGCGTGTGTCAGGATCACTCCGGCGTCGGGGTGATCCTGCAACTCTTGCGATTGCGGATCTCGCTGTCCGTCGGTCGTTCTTTGACAAACTCGAAACGCGGTTCACCTTCGCTATAGTGAACCAGCCAGCCCCATTCCAGTTCTGACTCATCCTGACCCGGTTTCGGTGGCACGGCCCACCATGGCTCTTTGCTGATGATCTCTCGCATGGCCCCGTCCCGTTTATTCGGTTGGTTCAACTATAACGTGCATGTCAGGAGGTGCCAGGCGTGAGCGACGAAACCCCGGAGCCGGTCAAACGGCTGTTTTTTGCATTGGATTGCCCATCCGAACAGCGCAAGGCGATTGCCCAATGGCGCAGCGCGCTGCAATTGCGCATCGGGCGTCCGGTGCCGGTGGAAAACTTCCATCTGACGTTGCTGTTTTTGGGCGCTGTGGAGGTGGCGCAGATTGCCGAAATCTGCGCGGCAGCAGCAAAGGTGCGCGTGCCGGTTGCGACGTTGCGGCTGGCGCTGGATCGCCTGGATGTGTGGCGCAGGGCCGGGGTGTTGGTGCTCGCGCCGGAACAGGCGCCGCCGGAGTTGCTGCGGCTGGTGTATGCGCTGGAGCAGGCGATGTTGCCGTTCGGGTTTGAAGAGGTACACAAGGAATTCAGGCCGCATCTGACGTTGATGCGTGACTATCGGGCGCCGGTGCCTGAGTCGACGACGCCGCCGGAGTTTTTTCTGCGGGCGGATCGATTTGTGTTGTTTGAATCCCACAAGGGCCGCTATCGGGCGCTGGCCGAATGGCCGCTGGTTCCGGCATAAAAAAAGGCGCCCGAGGAGGGCGCCAAATTCACCTTAACCGAGGAAGCCAGGTGAGGCCGTTCGTCAGAGAGGAGTGCAGCGGTGGTAAGGCGCTGCGTGAACGGTAAACAGTAGAAACCCAATGCCCCTGTAGGAGCGAGGCTTGCCCGCGAAGACGGTGTGTCAGTCGCTATCAATGTTGAATGTGACGGACCCTTCGCGGGCAAGCCTCGCTCCTACAAAGGGGCTCAGTTATTTCCCGAGCTTCACCCGCGTCCAGCCGCGCGTCATCACCCGCTGAACGCCGATCGGCATGTCCGGAATCGCATACAACGTCGCCATCACGGCCAAGGGCGGATACGAGCCCGGATCATCGCGAATCGCTTCATCCACCAACGGCGTCGCCGCCGCGTTGGCGTTGCTGTAGCCGATGTTGTTGGTGATCTCGGCGATGATGTCCGGGCGCATCAGGAAGTTCATGAACAGGTAGGCGTTGTCGACGTTCGCCGCATCCCGTGGGATTGCGACCATGTCGTAGAAACTGCCGGCGCCTTCTTTCGGAATGCTGTATTCGATTTTCACCTTGTCGCCCGCTTCCTGTGCGCGGGCCTTGGCTTGAAGCACGTCGCCGGAATAACCGACAGCGACGCAGATGTTGCCGTTGGCCAGATCGGAGATGTACTTCGACGAATGGAAGTACGCCACCGACGGCCGGATCTTCATGAACAGCGCTTCAGCTTCGGCGATCTGCGCCTTGTCCTGCGAGTTCACCGGGTAGCCCAGGTAGTGCAGGGCGGCGGGCAGCATTTCGGTCGGTGAGTCGAGGAAGCTGATGCCGCAGGCTTTCAGTTTCTCGGCGTTTTCCGGTTTGAACAGCAAGTCCCAAGAGTTGGTCGGCGCATTGGCACCGAGCACTTCCTTGACCTTGGCCGGGTTGAACCCGATGCCGATCGAGCCCCACATATACGGGAAGGCGTGACCGTTTTCCGGGTCGCTGGCTGAAGCGTTTTTCAGCAACACCGGGTTGAGGTTTTTCCAGTTCGGCAGCTTCGACTTGTCCAGTTCCTGATAGACGCCAGCCTTGATCTGCTTGGCCAGGAAGCTGTTGGACGGCACGACAATGTCGTAGCCGGATTTGCCTGCGAGCAGGCGTGCCTCAAGGGTTTCGTTGCTGTCGAACACATCGTAGGTCACGCGGATACCGGTCTCGTCTTCGAACTTCTTGACGGTGTCCGGGGCGATGTAATCCGACCAGTTGTAGACGCGCAGTACCTTGTCATTGGCCTGGGCGCCGGTAGCCATCGCGCCCAATAAGGACAGTGTCAGCAGAGTCCTGCCAAACATTTTCATCGGTACAACTCCATTTCTCTTTTTATTCAAAATCACACAGCAAGCGCTTGCACGCTCCTTGTAGGAGCGAGCTCGCTCGCGAAAAACTCAAGGACGCCGCGTTAATTCAGGTAGCCCGCGTCATCGTTAACGTCCATCGCGAGCAGGCTCGCTCCTACAGGGACGGGTATCAGGCCGTCGCTCCTGCCATTTGCTTTTCAGGTTGCTGCCAGGATTCGCTGGCGGTCTGGTCCATCGCTTCCTGGATCGCCCGTTTGCGGCTGGCTTCAGCGCGGCGGCTGAAGTACCAGACCATGAAGGTCACAATCGAAACAGCGAGCAGAATCAGGCTGGCCACGGCGTTGATCTCAGGCTTCACGCCCAGACGCACCGCCGAGAACACTTCCATTGGCAAGGTCGTCGAGCCTGGGCCGGACACGAAACTCGCCAACACCAGGTCATCCAGCGACAGCGCAAACGACATCATGCCGCCGGCCGCCAGTGACGGCGCGATCATCGGGATGGTGATCAGGAAAAACACCTTGAACGGTTTCGCCCCGAGGTCCATGGCCGCTTCTTCGATGGACAGGTCCAGCTCACGAAGGCGGGCAGAGACGACCACCGCCACATAGGCCGCACAAAACGTGGTGTGGGCGATCCAGATGGTGACGATGCCACGCTCCATCGGCCAGCCGATCAGCTGCGCCATGGCCACGAACAGCAGCAACAGCGACAGACCGGTGATCACTTCAGGCATCACCAACGGCGCGGTGACTAGGCCACCAAACAGCGTACGACCCTTGAAGCGCGTGACACGAGTCAGCACGAACGCCGCCAAAGTCCCCAGCGCCACCGCTGCAATCGCCGTGTAGCAGGCGATTTCCAGCGAGCGCACCACCGAGCCCATCAGTTGCGAGTTGTCGAGCAAGCCGACGTACCACTTCACCGACCAGCCGCCCCACACCGTCACCAGTTTCGAGGCGTTGAACGAGTAGATCACCAGAATCAGCATCGGCAGGTAGATAAACGACAGGCCGAAAATCAACATGAACTTTGAAAATCCGAAGCGTTTCATCCCCGACCCTCCATCTCTTTGGCCTGGCTACGGTTGAACAACAGGATCGGCACAATCAGGATCAACAGCATCACCACCGCCAGGGCAGACGCCACCGGCCAGTCGCGGTTGTTGAAGAACTCTTGCCACAGCACACGGCCGATCATCAGGGTTTCCGGGCCGCCCAGCAGTTCCGGAATCACGAACTCACCGACCACCGGAATGAACACCAGCATGCAGCCGGCGATGATCCCGTTCTTGGCCAGTGGCACGGTGATTTTCCAGAAGTTGTTGAAGTTGCTCGACCCCAGGTCCGAACCCGCTTCCAGCAAGCTTTGATCGTGCTTGACCAGGTTGGCGTACAGCGGCAAGACCATGAACGGCAGGTAGGCGTAAACCACGCCGATGTACACGGCCGTGTTGGTGTTGAGGATCTCGATCGGGTGATCGGTGAGCCCGGTCCACATCAAAAACGCGTTGAGCAAACCGTTGTTGCTGAGGATGCCCATCCATGCATACACGCGGATCAGGATCGCAGTCCAGGTCGGCATCATGATCAACAGCAGCAAGACGTTTTGCGCTTCCTTGCTTGCCTTGGTGATCGCGTAGGCCATCGGGAAACCGATCACCAGGCACATCAGCGTGCTGAAAAACGCGACCTTCAACGAGCCGAAGTAAGCCGAGATGTACAACTCATCCTCGGTCAGCATCAGGTAGTTGCCGACGTTGAGGAACAGCTGGAGTTTCTGTTCGGCGAAGGTGTAGATCTCGGAGTAAGGAGGAATGGCCAGCGCCGCTTCCGAGAAGCTGATCTTCATCACCAGGAAGAACGGCAACAGGAAAAACAGGCACAGCCACAGGAATGGAATCCCGATGACGAGCTTTCGACCACTCGGCATCAGCCGCATGAACCGCTGATTGAGTGTTTTCATGAGCGCAGTACCACGCCGCTGTCGTCTTCCCACCACACGTAGACCTTGTCGTCCCAGGTCGGACGCGCGCCACGGCGTTCGGCGTTGGCCATGAACGACTGCACGACTTTGCCGCCAGGCAATTCGACGTAGAACACCGAGTGGCCGCCGAGGTAGGCGATGTCATGCACCTTGCCCTGGGACCAGTTGTAGCGGGACTCGGGTTGGGTGGTGCTGACCAGCAGTTTTTCCGGACGGATCGCGTAGGTGATGGACTTGTCCTCCACCGAAGTGCTGACGCCGTGGCCGACGTAGATCTTCTGCTCCAGATCCTTGCTGTGAATGATCGCGTGACCTTCAAGGTCCTCGACAACGGTGCCTTCGAAGGCGTTCACGTTGCCGATGAATTCACAGACCATGCGGCTGACCGGGGCTTCGTAAATGTCCACCGGGCTGCCGATCTGGGCGATCCAGCCCAGGTGCATGATCGCGATGCGCTGGGCCATGGTCATGGCCTCTTCCTGGTCGTGGGTCACCATTACGCAGGTCACGCCGACGCGTTCGATGATTTCAACCAGCTCAAGCTGCATCTGCGAACGCAGTTTTTTATCCAGCGCGCCCATCGGTTCGTCGAGCAACAACAGCTTTGGACGTTTCGCCAGGGAGCGGGCGAGGGCGACACGTTGACGCTGACCGCCGGAGAGTTGATGGGGTTTGCGTTTGGCGTATTGGGTCATGTGCACCAGGCGCAGCATCTCTTCCACGCGGGCGTCGATTTCACTGGCGGGCAAACGGTCCTGCTTGAGGCCGAAGGCAATGTTCTGTGCGACGGTCATGTGCGGGAACAGGGCGTACGACTGGAACATCATGTTGATCGGCCGTTCGTACGGCGGCATGTCGGTGATGTCCACGCCATCGAGCAGGATCCGCCCTTCGGTCGGGCGCTCGAAGCCGGCGAGCATGCGTAGCAGCGTCGATTTGCCGGAACCGGAACCGCCGAGCAAGGCGAAGATTTCCCCTTGATGAATCTCAAGCGAAACATCGTCCACTGCGGTGGTTTCGTCGAATTTCTTGGTGACGCGGTCGACTTTCACCAAGACCTTTTTCGGTGCCTGGTGACCTTCAAGAGCCTTCCTGTAAATGCTGGAGGCGTTTGCCATGTGAAACTCCCAACAGGTTTCAGTCGTCGGGCCAACGCGGCCTGACTTAAGAGTGGATTGCAAGCCCGGGGCGGGTAACGCCCCTGTAGGAGCGAGCTTGCTCGCGATGAACGTCCGGACAACGCGGGCATTCAGACAGCCCGCGTTATCGTTGGCGTCCATCGCGAGCAAGCTCGCTCCTACAGGGAATTGCGTTGCCGATCCGCTCGGGCTTATTCGGCGCCGCCGTCCTGGCTGCCTGGGTCGTACTTGTTGTTATTGCAGTGTGTTGTTTTCGCGAGCCACGGACGCGCAAAGGCACGCCCGCCAAACTCGCGGGGGCAGTAAATGGGTGTTTTGGGTCAGCGGGTTTTACGCTGCGCGGCCCGTCGTCGGCACGCATCGCCGAACGCCTGGAAAATACTCAAATAAGGAGGATTCGAAAGCACCTGCCATTCCGGGTGCCATTGCACACCGACAGCGAAGGTCGGGCTGTGGTCCACCGAAATCGCTTCGATCAAACCGTCCGGCGCAATCGCCTCGGCACGCAGGCCGGGAGCGAGGCGGTCGATGCCCTGGCTGTGAATCGAATTGACCATGAACTCGGTCGGCAACTCCAGCGCTTCGAACACGCCACCCGGTTGCACCGTCACCGCATGCGCCGGGGCGTATTGCACTGCCAGCTCAGGGCTGTCCGCTTCGCGATGATCGAGCATGCCCGGCAGTTCATGCACCTTCTGATGCAGGCTGCCGCCGAACGCCACGTTCATTTCCTGGAAGCCACGGCAGATGCCGAGTACCGGAACGCCCGCCGCAATGGCTGCACGCAATAAAGGAAGAGTGGTGGCGTCCCGCGCCGGATCGTGATCCGTGCCGGGAGCGCTGGCCGGGCCTTGATAGTGGAAGGGCTCCACATTCGATGGCGAACCGGTCAGCAACAGACCGTCGAGATGCGCGAGCACATCCTCGATTTCAGTCAGTTCGCCTAAGGAAGGAATGACCACGGGCAGCCCCAGAGCCGCGACGCTGACAGCACGCAAGTACTTGTCGCCGCTGATGTGGTAGGGGTGCAGGCCAATCTGTTTGACGCACGCTGTAACGCCGATCAATGGCTTGAATGCCATTTTTATCACCTCGACCTTGAACGAGTTTTTCAGGAGCTTAGCTTTGTTGATTTTAATTAACAACTCTCATGTAAAAAATTCTAAACGCCGCACGTCCGATTCCTAGTCTTTGCGCGGTGTTGAGGGCCTATATGGCACTCTCGTGCCCAGAAAAGTCCCAAAAATAAAGGATGAAAGGCCAAGTGTTCGCTATTGACTTCACTTTGCCGTTCGGGTTGACTGGGCTCCAGAAAGTGCGGTGAACATAATAATTAACAGCTAATAGGTGCATCATGTCGGTCCCTCTGCGTGCCGTTCAACTCAACGAAGCAAACGCATTCCTTAAGAAATATCCTGAGGTTTTGTACGTCGACCTTCTGATTGCGGATATGAACGGTGTGGTGCGCGGCAAGCGCATCGAGCGCACCAGTCTTCATAAGGTCTACGAAAAAGGCATCAACCTGCCGGCGTCCCTGTTTGCCCTGGACATCAATGGCTCCACGGTGGAAAGCACCGGCCTGGGTCTGGATATCGGCGACTCTGACCGGATCTGCTTCCCCATCCCTGGCACCCTGAGCATCGAGCCGTGGCAGAAGCGCCCAACCGCTCAGTTGCTGATGACCATGCACGAACTCGAAGGTGAGCCGTTCTTCGCTGATCCACGTGAAGTGCTGGCCAATGTGGTGCGCAAGTTCGACGAACTTGGCCTGACCATCTGCGCCGCGTTCGAACTCGAGTTCTATTTGATCGACCAGGACAACGTGAACGGTCGTCCGCAGTCGCCGCGTTCGCCGGTATCGGGCAAGCGTCCGGTGTCGACCCAGGTGTACCTGATCGACGACCTCGACGAATACGTCGATTGCCTGCAAGACATCCTCGAAGGCGCGAAAGAGCAGGGCATTCCTGCCGACGCCATCGTCAAGGAAAGCGCCCCGGCGCAGTTCGAAGTGAACCTGCATCACGTCAACGACCCGATCAAGGCCTGCGACTACGCGGTGTTGCTCAAGCGTCTGGTGAAAAACATCGCCTACGACCACGAGATGGACACCACGTTTATGGCCAAGCCGTATCCGGGCCAGGCGGGCAACGGTTTGCACGTGCACATTTCGATTCTCGACAAAGAAGGCAACAACATCTTTGCCAGCGAGGATCCCGAGCAGAACGCCGCGCTGCGACACGCGATCGGCGGTGTGCTCGAGACCCTGCCGGCGCAGATGGCTTTCCTCTGCCCAAACGTCAACTCGTACCGTCGTTTCGGCGCGCAGTTCTACGTGCCGAACTCGCCGAGCTGGGGCATCGACAACCGTACTGTTGCGGTACGTGTGCCGACCGGTTCCTCCGATGCCGTGCGCATCGAACACCGCGTTGCCGGTGCCGATGCCAACCCGTACTTGTTGATGGCTTCGGTGCTGGCCGGTATTCACCATGGCCTGACCAATGAGATCGAGCCGGGCGCCCCGGTTGAAGGCAACAGCTACGAGCAAAACGAGCAAAGCCTGCCGAACAACCTGCGCGATGCATTGCGCGAGCTGGACGATAGCGAAGTCATGGCCAAATACATTGACCCGCTGTACATCGACGTGTTCGTGGCGTGCAAGGAAAGCGAGCTGGCCGAGTTCGAAAACTCCATTTCGGACCTTGAGTACAACTGGTACCTGCACACGGTTTGACGAGATCTGCGTCGACGACACAAAACCTTGTAGGAGCCGGCTTGCTGGCGATAGCGGTGGGTCAATCAACATTGATGTCGCCTGATACACCGTGATCGCCGGCAAGCCGGCTCCTACAGTTGATCTTCGTCGTGCACAGCTTTCGTGTACGTCACCAAACCCTGTAGGAGCCGGCTTGCCGGCGATGGCGACAGCTCAGCCACCACCAACGCCCACGGCCCACCCAACATTCCTCTGCGTCGAGTCACAACCATGACAAACACTCGCAGCGACTGGGAACAACGCTTCCAGTCCCTAACCATCGAAAGCCGCGCCTTCATCGACGGCCAATACCGCGCTGCACTCAGCGGTGAAACTTTCGAATGCATCAGCCCGGTCGACGGTCGCTTCCTGGCCAACGTAGCCAGCACCGATGAAGCCGACGCGAACGAAGCCGTCGCCGTCGCACGCCGCACCTTCGAATCCGGCGTCTGGGCCAATCTCGCCCCGGCCGAGCGCAAGCGCACTTTGATCCGCTTCGCCGACCTGATCCTGGCCAACCGGGAAGAACTCGCCCTGCTCGAAACCCTCGACATGGGCAAGCCGATCAACGATTCGATGAACATCGACATTCCGGCGACCGCCAACGCGATCCGCTGGAGCGCCGAAGCCATCGACAAGATCTACGACGAAGTCGCCGCCACACCGCACGATCAACTCGGCCTCATCACCCGCGAACCTGCCGGTGTCGTTGCCGCCATCGTGCCGTGGAACTTCCCGTTGATCATGGCCAGCTGGAAGTTCGCCCCGGCCCTCGCGGCGGGTAACTCGTTCATCCTCAAGCCTTCGGAAAAGTCGCCACTGACCGCGATCCGCATCGCGCAATTAGCGCTGGACGCCGGCATTCCGAAAGGCGTGTTCAACGTCCTGCCGGGCTTCGGCCACACCGTCGGCAAGGCGCTGGCGTTGCACATGGACGTCGACGTGCTGGCCTTTACCGGCTCGACTGCGATTGCCAAGCAACTGCTGATCTACGCCGGTCAAAGCAACATGAAACGCGTCTGGCTCGAAGCAGGGGGGAAGAGCCCGAACGTGGTGTTCGCCGATGCGCCGGATCTGCGCGCGGCAGCACAGGCAGCGGCCAGCGGCATCGCTTTCAATCAGGGCGAAGTTTGCACCGCCGGTTCGCGTTTGCTGGTCGAGCGTTCGATCCGCGAGCAGTTCATTCCGCTGCTGGTGGAAGCGCTGCAAGCCTGGAAACCGGGGCATGCTTTGGACCCGCAAACCACCGTCGGCGCGGTCGTCGATCAGCGTCAACTGGACAACGTGCTGCGCTACATCCAGGTCGGCAAAGACCAGGGCGCGCAACTGATCGCAGGCGGCAGCCGCACCCTCGAAGCCACCGGCGGCCTGTACGTGGAACCGGCGATTTTCGACGGCGTGACCAACGCCATGACCATCGCCCGGGAAGAAATTTTCGGCCCGGTGCTGTCGCTGATCACCTTCGATACCGCTGAAGAAGCCTTGGCCATCGCCAATGACAGCATCTTCGGTCTGGCCGCCGGTGTCTGGACCAGCAACCTGAGCAAGGCCCACACCTTCGCTCGCGGCTTGCGCGCCGGCAGCGTCTGGGTCAACCAGTACGACGGCGGCGACATGACCGCGCCGTTCGGCGGGTACAAGCAGTCGGGTAACGGTCGGGACAAATCGCTGCACGCGTTCGACAAATACACCGAGCTCAAAGCGACCTGGATCAAGCTCTAATACTTCTACAACGGCGGCCGCCGGCACATGCCAGCGGCCATCGGAGAAACCTATGAAACAGACTCATGTAAACAGCTACTACGCCGCAACCCGCAACTTCACCGGCGACTTCCCGGTGCTGGAACAAGCGGTGGATTGCGACGTCTGCATCATCGGCGCCGGTTACACCGGTTTGTCCTCGGCGCTGTTCCTTGCCGAAGCGGGCTACAGCGTGACTGTGCTCGAAGCCGCCAAAGTCGGTTTCGGCGCCAGCGGTCGCAACGGCGGCCAACTGGTCAACTCCTACAGCCGCGACGTCGATGTCATCGAAGAGCGCTACGGCGACAGAACCGCTGAAGTCCTCGGCAGCATGATCTTCGAAGGCGCCGACATCATCCGTCAGCGCATACAACACTACGACATCCAGTGCGATTACAAGCCGGGCGGCATCTTCGCTGCGCTGAACAAAAAGCAGCTCAAAGGCCTGGCCGAGCAGAAAAGCAGCTGGGAACGCTACGGCAACAAGAACCTGAAAATGCTCGACGCCGCGGACATCAAGCGCGAAGTCGGCAGCGACAACTACGTCGGCGGCCTGCTCGACATGCAGGGCGGCCACATCCACCCGCTGAACCTGGCTCTCGGCGAAGCCTCGGCCATCATCGGCCTGGGCGGCAAAATCTACGAACAATCGGCGGCGGTGGAAATCACCTACGGCGAACCGATCACCGTGCGCACCGCCAAAGGTGTGGTCCGCGCCAAATACCTGTTGATCGCCGGCAACGCCTACCTGCCGCAGGGCCTCGACAATCGCGTGACCGCCAAAAGCATGCCGTGCGGTTCGCAAATCGTCGTCACCGAACCGTTGTCGGAAAAGGTTGCGCGCAGCCTGATCAAAAACAACTACTGCGTCGAAGACTGCAACTACCTGCTTGACTACTACCGCCTCACCGCTGACAACCGCCTGCTGTACGGCGGCGGCGTGGTCTACGGCGCGCGCGAACCGGATGACATCGAACAGCTGATCAAGCCAAAAATCCTCAAGACCTTCCCGCAACTGAAGGACGTGAAGATCGACTACCGCTGGACCGGCAACTTCCTGCTGACCATGTCACGCATGCCACAATTTGGCCGCATCGAGAAAAACGCCTACTACATGCAGGGCTACAGCGGCCACGGCGTCACTTGCTCGCACCTGGCCGGCAAACTGATCTCGGAAATGATCCGCGGCGACGCCGAACGCTTCGATGCTTTCGCATCCTTGCCGCACATGCCAATGATCGGCGGCCGCACCTTCCAGGCCCCGCTCACCGCCATGGGCGCCGCGTACTACGCGCTGCGCGACCGTTTCGGCATCTAACCCAACACAACCCTGTAGGAGCAGAGCTTGCTCGCGAAGACGGCGGCACATCCGACATCGGTGCCGCCTGACACACCGCCTTCGCGAGCAAGCTCTGCTCCTACATTGGATCCATGGCAGGCACAAAATGTACGTGCAGCAGAGGTCAAAAACTGTGGGAGCGAGCCTGCTCGCGATGACGCCATCCGGTTCCCCATCAATGCCAACTGACCCACCACCATCACCAATAACCATGCGCCTACAGCAACACCCCCAAACGTGATTTAATACCCGCCTTTCACAATTACGGGACAGGGAAGCGGTACTTTCGCGGCCAAAAGTCGCCCGCCATCCACCCCCATAACCCTTAAGTTTTCCTTGCATAAGGCTGTCATGGACACGGGCTCACGACTCAAATTAGTACGCGAAAGCTACAAACTCTCCCAGCGCGAGCTGGCCCGGCGTAGCGGCGTCACCAATGCCACCATCTCCCTGATCGAACAGAATCGCGTCAGTCCCTCCGTCAGCTCCCTGAAAAAACTGCTCGAAGGCATCCCGATGTCTTTGGCGGACTTCTTTACCTTCGATCAACCGCCGCGTGAACATCAATACGTGTTCCGCGCTAACGAACAACCGGACCTCGGGCGTCATGGGCTGCGGTTGCTGCTGATCGGCGCTTCGGTGCCGAGCCGGCAGATGCGTTTGCTGCGCGAGCAATACGCGCCTGGGGCGAGTTCGGGGGAAGAGCCGATTGTGCACTCGGAAGGAGAGGAGTGTGGGTTGGTTACGCGGGGGACGGTTGAGTTGACTGTTGATGGGCAGATTAGTGTGCTTAACGCTGGGGATGGCTACTACTTCCCGACAACGTTGCCGCACAAGTTCCGCAACATCGGCCAGGACGAAGCTGAAATCATCAGCGCCAACACCCCGGCTAACTTCTGATCTCAAAAACGGACGCCAACCTGTAGCAGCTGCCAAGGTTGCGTCCGCGACCAACACCCATACCGAATGGAAGCAGCTGCTTCAGGAATTTTCAAAGTAAATGGACTTCACATCATGACCACACCCCGCATCCGCCCCCTCGCACTTTGCATCTTCCATCACGATAGCAAGATACTGGTCAACGAAGCTCGCGACCCCATCACTGAAAAGCCATTCTTCCGCCCAATCGGTGGCGGTATCGAATTCGGTGAAACCAGTGCCCAAGCCGTTGTACGAGAAGTACAGGAAGAACTCGGTTTACCCATCACCGATGTTCGCTTGCTCGGTACGCTTGAAAGCCTATTTACGTATAACGGCACACCAGGGCACGAAATCGTGCAGGTGTACGACGCGAAGTTTGTGGATGCCAGTGTCTACGAGTTGTCGCACTTGGATGCTCAAGAAAGCGATGGTGCGGCCTTCGTTGCGAAGTGGCTTCCTTGTGCGAGCTTTACTGACGAACAGCCGTTGGTGCCTGATGGGCTATACGAGCTGCTGAAGAAAGTCGAGCTTTTGGACTGACACCCGTTACCGGATAACTTTGGATCAATCAGCATCAGGCTGTTTCTTGATAAGTCATGGGGATGAATGATGAGAGTTTTAGTGTTGCTATTAATGCTTGGTTTTGGTGGTCAGGCATTTGCCAGTTGCTACGGCATCGATAACAACGATCAGCGCATATTGTGCGAAGCCAGGAATAGCGGTGGCAGTTGCGGCGGTATCAACGACAATGACCTTCGCAGAAGTTGTGAGGCAGAGACCAGTGGCGGGAGTTGTTATGGTATTAACGATAATGATCGGCGCATATTGTGTGAAGCCAAGAAGGGTGGCGGGAGCTGTTACGGTATTAATGACAATGATCTTCGCAGAAGTTGTGAGGCGCAAACCAGTAATGGAAGTTGCTATGGAATTAACGATAACGATCAGCGCGTAATGTGTGAAGCTCGGAAGGGCGGTAGCTGTTATGGCATTAACAGCAATGATCTGCGGGTTCAATGCGAAGCTATGAAACACTGAGGGTGAGGCCTGAAAAAGGTGACAGATCTATTTTTTTTAAATAGATCTGTCACCTTTTTCGTCGGCCACCTTTTTCGTTGTAAAAATCCGATGCCCATTCAGGCATCGGATTTTTATCATTCGCTTAAAGGCTCGTAATGGAATTTGGTTGGCTGGTTTAAAGCCACTATGTCATTGCGTAAGGGTTCTGCACTGATTGCGCATATCGTCATTATGGATGTTTTCGCAACCATGGCCACTCTGTTTGGCTTCGCACAAGTTACGTTGATCATCGTCGCGGATGTTATTGCAACCGCTACCGGTTGTTTCCCCTTTGCAAGCATTTCTCATGTCGTCGTTTTTGATGTTATCGCAACCACTGCCGCTCTGTTTGGCTTCGCACAAGTTACGTTTATCATTGTCGCGGATGTTGTTGCACCCGCTACCGGTTGTTTCCCCTTTGCAAGCATTTCTCATGTCGTCGTTTTTGATGTTGTCGCAACCACTACCACTTTGCTGGGCCCTGCAATAGGCACGCTCGTCATTATCTTTGATGTTTTCGCAGTTGGCATAGGTGTACCCACTGAACATCAACAAAATCAAAAGAATGGCTCTCATCATTGGCATCCATGATTTGTCAGGAAGCAGCCTGACGCTGATTGATCCCGAATTTTTTTCATTTGCGCGCCATCATATCGACATCACCCTGCACAAAAGTTCCGTGATGGAAAACTTTTTGAGGAGGCTGTCAAAAAACCAGGAAAGTGCTCTATTCATGCTGTACAGCGTGCGTAAGAAGGTGACTAAAAAGGAATAGGTCGGCCACCTTTTTTACTGGCCACTCCTTGTAGATGCTAACTGAGTACAGGCCAGGGTTAAGTCCCGGACAGCCGCAGATAAGGAGTTACGAGATAACAAAAACCCGCGTCAACGCGGGTTTTTTGGGATGAAATTCAGTCACTGACCATTGGAGGTATCAAACCCCCGCTGCTCAATCACCCGAAAAACATCACTCACGTCCTGAAGCAAAATCCGGGCGATGTTGGCGACGGTGTTGATGTCGTTTTCGGCGTAGTCGGGGAGGCTGGTGCAGCCCATGAGCTGGAGGTAGGGGAGGACCGCGTTGAGGCGTTCGCTGACGACGTTGTGCAGTTCGCGGATTGGGGCGTGGCTGTCGATGACTAGTACGGGGTAGTCGGTGGCGAATTGGGACATGGGGGTGAAGCGGTGGGGCGGATTGTTCATTGGCATAAGTAAATCTTCCTCGTATTTAAAAGAAGAGCTGCCGCCATTCGCTGCGAAACGAATTGGGTGGCAGCTGTGTGCGGGTTCGCAGACCAAGGATACGAGGAGCCCGGCAGACCCGAAGGCCTCCCACACACAGCCACCATAAAACGGGGTTCGGGCACTGTTGCGGCCGTCATTCCATTTATGGTGCTGCGTTCTACACGTATCTTAAAGGCTGCGAAACCCCTCATCGCTGACTTGTATCTGCGACTGGCCGAAACTATAGGCGCCCATTTTGGCGCTCACAACCGGGCTGTAGGACGCTTTGGCGGTCTTTGGAGCAAGGCTCAATGCCACTGTTTACGGGGTTTTCACGGCATTACGAGGGGTGTGGAGTGCCGTGGGAAATCGGGGGCAGGTTTTGGGGGCGATTCGCTGCTTATTGGGAATAAATCCCCTCGTTACAAAAGGTGAATTCCTACACGTTTTTCGGATGTCAGGTTTGTGAAATCGGGTGGGCTGGAAGGTGTGACAGTTGATGTAGATGTTGGATGTCCAGGCCTCATCGCGAGCAGGCTCACTCCTACAGGGGGGGGGTAGGCGGGCGCGTTGTTGCGTCCGCCTGTGATTCCTTTATGCGGCGTGACCGATCACTTCGATGATGCGCTTTGCGATGTAGTCGACGTGGGTTTCCAGGGCGAAGTGTCCGGTGTCGAGTAGTTCGACTACGGCATTGGGGTTGTCGCGTTTGAACGCCTCTGCGCCCGGCGGGATGAAGAAGGGGTCGTTCTGGCCCCAGATGGCCAGGGTTGGCAGTTGCGTCTCACGGAAGAAGCGCTGAAAGTCCGGGTAGCGTTTGAGGTTGTTCGCGTAGTCCAGGAACAGGTCGAGCTGGATGTCTTTGTTGCCCGGCCGCTCCAATAGCAGCGCGTCGAGGGTGTAGGACTCGGGAGCGATGAGTTCTGGCGTGCTGACGCCATGTTCGTACTGCCAGCGCGTGCCTTCCAGGTGCAGGACTGCGTCGGCGATGACCTGGCGATTTTCGGCCGACGGTTCTGCCCAGTAGGTTCTGATCGGTGCCCAGGCATCGCCCAATCCTTCCAGATACGCGTTGCCGTTTTGCGAGATCAGTGCGGTCATTCTGTCGGGGTATTTGACTGCCAGTCTCAGGCCGGTCGGTGCGCCGTAATCGAAGACGTACATCGCGTAGCGTTTCAGTCCCAGGGTCTCGACGAAATGCCCCAGCGTTTCTGCCAGTGCGTCGAAGGTGTACGCGTATTTGCGCTCGGCAGGCACTTCGGTGAATCCAAAGCCGGGCAGGTCCGGGGCGATGATGTGGAAGTGTGCCGACAGCAACGGGATGAGTTGGCGGAACTGGTGGGACGAGCTGGGAAACCCGTGGAGCAGAAGGAGGGTCGGCTTGGCCGGTTCTCCTGCTTCCCGGTAGAAGACGCGAACGCCGTCGACGTCGGCAAATGTGTAGCGGATGGGTGCAGTGGTGGTGGTCATGATGATTGGCCTCGTAACCGCATGGATGAGATCAAGCCGGTTTTCGAGACTAAATCTGGCACGAACAAAGTAACCTGTCAAAATGATTTTGATAGGTTATTGTTTTTCACCCTCAAGCATCGATGACTTTCTTTTGCCGCTCGCGGTGGGCCGCTGCTTTCGCTCTGTTGCCGCAGACCGCCATGCTGCACCAGCGGCGTTTTCTGCCACGGGTGTGGTCGACGAACATCAGGGTGCAGCTCGGTCCTTCGCAACATTTGACGTTGGTGAAATCTTCCTCGCTGACGAACTGCGCGAGCACTTCGCCCAGTGGCAGCAGCAGGGAATCCGGGCTGCGCCAGCGGCGTTTCAGTTCCCAGGCGAGCTTCGGTGTTTCGCCGTCCTGCAGCGTGATCTGCGTGTACTTCTCGTCCCGTTCGAGCAGGCGATTCAAGGCCTCTAGCTCTGTCAGGGCCGAGGCTTCAAGCGGTTGGCCTTTGTATTTCAGGACAAAGCCGCGAAACCATTCGCGCAATGACCGTGCCTGCGCTGCGACGGTTTCCAGCTCGCCAGGCATCGCTTGTGCCTGAAGCCGTTGCAGTATCTCGTCTTCCACCCAGCCCGATTGTTTCAGCCATTCAAGCCAGCCGTTGCCGTCGTCGATCCAGTCGACGGGTTCATCGACCGGCGTTGCTATCGAGTTCAGGAAATCGAGAGCGGCGGCGTCGGCGACGAAGAGGGCCGGTCCACGGGGAGTGCTGTTCATGAGGATGTCCGCTAAAGCCTGGATTGATAAGGTTCAGCGTAACCACTCAAAGTGCATTCGACAAGTTACTATATTATTTGTAACCTCTTCGTTGTATTCGGTGGGGTTACTGAGCGGGCTCAATTCTTGACCTGCTGATTCCTCCCATAAACATCCTCCAACCGCTCAATATCGTCCTCACCCAAATAGCTCCCGGACTGTACTTCAATCACCTCCAGTGGAATTTTCCCGGGATTGGCCAGCCGATGCACCGAAGCAATCGGAATGTAGGTGGACTGGTTTTCCGTCAGCAGGAAGACCTTTTCATTGCACGTCACCTGGGCCGTGCCGGAGACCACGATCCAGTGCTCGGCGCGGTGGTGGTGCATTTGCAGGGACAGTTGTGCGCCCGGTTTGACGGTGATGTGCTTGACCTGGTGGCGGATGCCGTTGTCCACCGAGTGGTAACTGCCCCAGGGGCGATACACCGCGCAGTTGTTCTGGGTTTCCGAGCGATTTTGGGCGTCGAGCGCGTTCACCAGTTTTTTCACGTCTTGCACGGTGTCGCGGTGCGCGACCATCAGTGCGTCTTCGGTTTCTATCACGACGAGGTCTTCCACCCCGAGCAGGGTCACCAGTTTGCTGCTGCCATGGACGAAGCAATTGCGGCTGTTGTAGCTGACGACATCGCCCTTGAGCACATTGCCGTCGGTGTCCTTTTCGTGCACATCCCACAGCGACGACCAGCAACCGACGTCACTCCAGCCGGCGCTGAGCGGGACGACCCAGGCGCGGTGGGTGCGTTCCATCACCGCGTAGTCGATGGAGTTGTCCGGGCAGCATTCGAAGGTGACGCGATCGATGCTGGTCACGCCTTCGTTGCTGGGGCTGCGCTCCAGGGCCATCACGCAGGTGTCGTACATGTCCGGTTCGTGAGTGCGCAGCTCTTCGAGGTAGCGGCTGGCACGGAACAGGAACATGCCGCTGTTCCAGAAATATTCGCCGGAGCGGACAAATTCGGCGGCAGTTTGCTGGTCGGGTTTTTCGATAAATTGCTCGACCTTGAAGGCATGGGCGTCCGCATCGCTGCAGTCGGCCTTGATGTAGCCGAAGCCGGTTTCCGGACGTGTCGCCGGAATGCCGAACAGCACCAGATTGCCTTTCAGCGCCTCTTGCTCTGCGTGTTCCAGTGTGGCGCGCAAGGCGGGGACGTCGCTGATCACATGGTCGGCCGGAAGGACCAACATGAGCTCATCGCGGCCCTCGGCAATCAGCTTGAGGGCTGCCAGCGCCACCGCCGGTGCGGTGTTGCGACCGAAGGGTTCGAGCAGGATCGCCTGCGGCGTGCAGCCGATGGCGGCAAGTTGTTCGTTGACGAGAAAGCGATGCTCCTGATTACACACCACGATCGGTTTGCCGATGCCGTTGAACGCCAGGCGCTGCAGGGTTTGTTGAAAGAGTGATCCTTCACCGGCCAGGCTCAGGAATTGTTTGGGATACAACTTGCGTGACAATGGCCACAACCGGGAACCACTGCCCCCGGACAGAATGACTGGAATCATTTTTCTTTCCTCCCACACCTTCATCGTTCGATATGAAGGCGCTTCGAACAGCGAAGGACTGCCTTCCATTATTTGAAACACAAGCTCAATTCAAAGTGGCCGCAATCAGGGGCGTGCCGGCTGTTGCACCTGGTCTTTCTGGTCTGCAAACAGCTGGGTGATGTCGCCGCCCAGGCGGTAGTTTTTCATCGGTTCGACCGATTGGCGCCAGCGGTTGGTTTGCGCCGAGCAGTCGTATAGCGCGCAGTACGGTTCCAGCCAGGCAAACTTGCCATCCTCGTTGAGGTCTTCGAGTGCTTGCTTGTGGCCGGTCTTGCGTTCAAACAAACCTGGATTCTTGATGCCTTCTTCCACGCGCGTCGCCAGACGCCGCATGGCGCCGTGGTTTTCTTCGCGCAGGTCGACGCCGTTGGCTTGGGCGAAGGAGGCGATCATCATCAGCGGCCCCATCGCGTAGTTATGGTAAGCCAGAGCGCGGGTGTCGCGGCCCAATTCGTTGGGCAGGTACCCGTCGGCATCGACCTGGGATGCGCCGATGCGAAACTGTGCGACGGACCAGTCGAACAGGTCGCGCCGGTCGACCACCACCGAGGCCGCCATGACGGACCATGCCGCCCAATACTGGTGATTGTTGAGGCGGTCCAGCGGTTGGTCGCGCCAGTCCCGCACCACCTGTTCGGCGAGCTTGCCGATCCAGGCTTCGATGGGCCGGGTCTGCGCTTCACGGCCCTTCAATGGCTGTGAACGCGAAAACTTGAGCCGCAGGTACGCCGAAGAAATACTGCCCAGCGCCCATTTGCGCATCGACTTGCCGGTGTGGGTGTAGGTGGTGCTCAGCAGCGCCTGCGCCTTGGCCCAATCGCCCAGCCAGCTCAACGTGCAGTCCACATGACCGGTGCGGCCGAGCCGCAAGTAGGCGGCGACTTGTTTGTTGACGCCTTTTTCCAGTTCGTTGATATCGCCGGACATTTCTTTGTAGCGTTTGTTGGATTCTGCGTTGAGCTGATCCCGAGCCTTGCCCGAGCCTTCGTATTTGCTGGGGATCAACAGGTCGCCGGTATAGGGTTTGGGCGTCGCCGGACAGCTTTGCGCGTCGCCCTTTTTCTCTGTGGCCGGCGCGTAATAGCCCTGCGGCGGGCGAAGTTGTGCGGCCGCCTGCATGATCGGCCCCATCAGAATGAAGGCCACGCCAATGGCGGCCCAGTGTGCCGGGCGCATCAGTTTTCCTCCGTCTGCGCGGTGCGCAGGGCCGGTGCTGCCGTGATGGCGGGTTTGACGCACAGTCGGGTTGAAAGCCCTGTGGTGGTCATTCCCGGCGGCGGTTGCACGTCCATGGAAAGAAGTGTCTGTTCGCCCCAGTCCCCGTCGCCGCGCAGCTCGAAGGCGAAGCGGCCCTGGGTATTGACCGTCGGCGAACGGCTCAAGCTGAGGTTTTCCTGGCGACCGTTCAGGTAGGTCAGGGTCGCATTCAACAGACGCACGCCGGGATCCGCGAACTTGAGGTCGACCTGATAACGATTGCCCTTGATCGGATACACGTTGCCGCCACTGCCGTTGAACAACACCTGATTGCGGCCGCTGTGCAGGGTCGCCTGGCTTTTGAGCAGCGGGGACTGGTTGTCGCAGCCATCGCTCAGCGCCGCCATTGCCTGGCGGTAGAAGCTGGGTTTGCCAAGGCTGTCGAGGTTGTCGGTTTCCCACACCAACACCGCCGGCGGGGCGTTCTGGAAGTCGTCGCCGAGCAGGTAGGCGATCAACGAATCATCGTAGCCGCCGCCCGGTACGCTGAAGTTGCGGACCGGTGTCTCCAGGTATTGTTCAAGGAAACCGGGAAAGTTGAACAGCTCGCTGCTTGCGCTGGTGCCGATCAGTGCGACCTTGGCCGGGCCCTTGGAGTCGCCTTGGGCGCGGGTTTGATAACGGGTCACATACTGCGCCGCGTAGCCGTTGCCGCAGATCTGTGCGGCGGCTTTTTGCAGCGTGCCCGAGCGCCCCAACAGGCCGGCCGGTTGGCTGGCGAAGACCTGATGCGGCAACGCCTTCAGCACATCGTTGCCCTTGAGCGTCTGGGCCACCAATTGGGCACTGCGGTCGGCGCCATAGGGCGTCCAGTTGTGATCGCCCTTGAAGTAGAAGGGCTGCCCGGCGGGCTGTGGCGAACTCAGCAGGTTGGTAAAGTCGGGCGCCAGAATGCCCAGGCCACGCACCCGGTCCAGGGTTTGCAGGTAGTTTTGCCGGGCCCTGGCCTGATCGAAGCTGGCCAGTTCCAGCGGCGTCAGGCGGTCGGCGTGCAGCAGGCCGCGACTGGGTGGCATCACCAACACCAGTTCGACCCCGCGCTGGGCGAGCCCGTCGCGCAGGCGCTTGAGGGCTTTGTAACCGCTTTCATCAAGGCCGAAGTCGGTGCGCAAATCGCTACGGGTGCGAAACAGCCATTGGTCCTTGGCCTCCACCAGCGTCGCGTAGTTTTTCAGCTCCGGTGGCTCGTAATATGTCGCCTGCGCCGCTTGCGGGCACAGCTGACAGCAGGCCTCGGCCGTGTACTGCGGCTGCGCCTGTGCCCCCATCGACATGGACAGCAGGCCAAGCGCGGCAAATCCATGAAAGGTGTTCATCGGCAGGCTCCTCACAGTGTCTCGGGCAGAATCAACGCGGCGGCGTGGCGGCGCAGGAGGATGTCCATCAAGTCGCCCTGGACGTCCCCCAGCAAACCGGTAAAGGCCAGGCCGTCCTGTTTCTGCGGCGCGAGAAAGGTCAAGTCATAGAGTTCCAGGCGCGAGGGTGAAAACACGGCGATGGGGCTGGAACCGTTACCGATCAGCTTGCCGCCGACCACGGTGAGCGACAGTTTGGCTTCGTAGGGGTCTTCCTTGAGATCGCGGTCGGTGCCACGCAAATCCTTGGTGTGGCCATAGATTCCGGTCAGGGCATTGGCCATCAGCTCGTTTTCATACAGGCGCACGCCGGTGCTGTTGCGCACGCGGATCCCGTGTCGGTCATTGTCCGCCGCGCGGTTGCGCCAGATCAGGTTATTGCCGCTCTCGTACAAGGTGATGCCGTCGGAGCGGTTTTTGTAGGTTTCGTTGTAGGCCAGCAGGTTATTGACGCTGGAACGGTCGAGGACGATGCCTGACAGATGATTGTTGTAGGTGCGGTTGTAGATGATCCAGCTGTCGTTGACCTCGCGCGAGAGGATGATGCCGTGCTTCTTGTGGGTGTCGAAGACATCGTTATGGGCAATGATCAGCCGGCGCGAACGGTCGTGCGGGTCGATGCCATATACGATGTTTGCGCGATAGGTGTTGCGCAGAATCACCACGTCGTCGGCCTCGTAGCAATAGAAACCGAAATAGTTGTCGATGAACTGCGAATTGATCAGCCAGCCGGTCGGTTTCTTGCGCTTCATCTTCGGCGCCATGCTCGGGCTGTACTGGGAAATACTCACCCCATAACTCTTGCTCTCGGTGTAGCCGAAGCTGGTGATGGTGCTGTTGACGATGTAGGTTTCGGTGCCGCCCCAGGAAATCAGGAACGGGCGAAACGTTTCCTCTTTTTTGAACCAGGCCGGGCTGTCGTCTTTCTCGCTCCAGGCGCTGACCTTGGTATCGGTAATGAACAGTTTGCCGTCGTTGACCAGGAACGAACCGCCGTCCTGGGACAAGCGCAATTCCTTGACCGATTTGTCGATATGCAGCGTCCCGCCGGGACGAATGACGATCGGCAAGCGCGCCAGAAACACCCCCGGTGCGGTCTCGCGCAGGGCTGTCTGCGGCAGGCTGCGTGCCAGTTGCGTCAGGCTCATGTAGCCACGGTCGATGAAGATCGCCACGGGCATTTGCTTCTGGCGCACCACCCATTCCTTGAAGCGGTCCTGGCCGCCGATGAACTCGTCGAGCGCGTTCTCCTTGAGCATCGGCTGGATCAAGGCACGGCCGGCGGGCTTGTAGGCAATCTTCGCGGCGACTGCCTCGGCGGTATAGCCGGACAGGTCGGGCATTTTCGGTTCCTTGATCAGCAACGGTTTTCCCGGAGCCTCGCTGATGCTGTAGCGCGGTATCAGGAGGTCACCTGCCGCACTGGCACCTGCCGTCTGCACCAACAGCATTGCGGCGAGCATCAGTCCTATCTTGACGACACGGTCCATAAGTCTCACTCATCCAAAAGGCAGCCGGTTGTGATCAATGTGCCGTTGCCCGCGATGGCTTCAGCGCGGGCAGCCACCGGGTCCTAGATTTTCCAGATGAAATCGATGAACGCCCGGTGCATGCTCGAATCGGTGTCGTTGGCGTAGGCGTCACCGGGGAAGAACACACCGAGGCGCAGGCGGATCAGTGCCGAGGGTTCGTCGACCCAATCCACCATGCTCGCGGGCAACAGGCCTTGCTTGAAGTACTTGGTCATGACCAGATCGACTTCCTGACCGAGGTCCTTCTCGCCGTCCACCAGCGCCGCATTGATGATCCCGTCGTCGCCGGTTTCCGTCTGGTCGTCGACCCGCCAGAAGCGGTGGTAGACGAGGCTGGCGTCGTAGTCCTCGCGATACGACCAGGCGCCGAACAGGGTCGCGGTCTGGAGGTTGCTCAGTTCACCGCGAAAGGCTTCGCCGAAGCGGTGTACCCGTGAGCGCGTGCCGGTGTAGTTCGAGCGGTTGCTTTGCAGGCCGGTTTGCTGGAACTGGTTCTCCTGGTCGTTGCCGCCACCATCGCCACGGGCGGCGGCAGCACCGAGGCGCCAGGCGTCATCGATGTTCCAGCGCAAACCCAGGTCGGCGGCCCAGGCATTGACGTCGCCGCTGGTGTGGCCCGTCGCGATTCGATCGCCGGAAGGGACGATCACGCTGTTGAGGTTGTCGCGATCGCCGGTCAGCCAGGTTGCGTTGACCCAGTAATTGAGCGGCATCGTCGAGCGATAGTTGTAGCCGTCACCGTTCGCTTCAAGGCCGACCCAGGTCAGGCTGCCGGTGGTGGTCTTGTCGAGTGTGTCGAGCCGGTCACCGGGGTCCGGCAGATTGCCGCTGTCTTCCGAGTGATGTACGCGCAGGCCGACCCAATTGTTGGGCGTCCATTGCGTAGAGATGTCGGCGAAGGCATGGGAGCGGTCTTTGTCTTCCGGCGCCAGGTCGTCCAGGTCGGTGCGGTAGTCGGAAAAGCGTTGAGCGGCGCCGACGTGGCTGCGCAGCAGCGTGGTTTCGAAGGTCCAGTTGAGCGCTTCGATGTTGGTGTCCATCCACTCGCCGCTGTCCTCGCGCAGACGCTGGCGCCCCAGGCGTAGATGCTCACCCGGATAGGCCGTGATGCCCGAATAGTCGACCCAGAATTCGCGAAGCGCCAGGTAGCTGTCATCCGCTTCACGGGTGTTGCTGTCGTCGACGCCGTTGTTCACGGTGTCGGTGTCGATGGTGTCGGTCGCCGCTACCGCCTGGCCCATCACATAGGCGCTCCAGTTGCCCCATTGGCCAAAGGCCCAGGGGCGCAGGTCGAGGCCGATATCGTTGAGGGTGCCACCGGGTGCAGTGCCCAGGTCCCGGTCGTCCTGCGACTCGCCGGTAATCTTCACATCCAGGCCGAAATTCTTCGGCGCCACTTCCGCCGCCAGCACCAGACCGGCGCTGCACATCAGCGAAACTCCCAGACCATAACCTGCCAACAGTGCTTGTTTCATAGTAAGTCCTGTCCATTTTCCGGAGTTTGCAGCCTGGCGAGAGCCGCGCCCGTCAGACGGGCCTGAGCTTCTTCCTCAAGTAAGGGCTGCGCGATTTTCCTCTCTGCCGGGGTCATCCCCGACTGCACGGCCGACAGCACTGGCCCCGCATTTACCACGCCCTGGCGTTGCGCGAGTTGCGCAAAGACAAAGGCATTGATTCGATTGACCTTGACCCCGCGTGAATCGGAAAACATGTGTGCCAGCGCCAGGTCGGCATTGGGCGAACCGTTGCGCGCTGCCAGCAGCAAGTGTTGCAGCGCTTTCTGTGGTTCGACCTGGCCCAGATAACCGCGCCGGTACAACTGGCCGAGGTAGTAATGCGCCCCGACTTCACCGGCGGCGGCCGCCTTGAGCAGGTGCTCTTGCGCCAGGCGCGGATCCTGCGGCAGCCATTTGCCGAGGTAATACAGGCGCCCGGTCAGCAGTTCCGCCCGTGGATCGCCCGCTTCGCGCCCGCGCTGCAAGGCCGAGAGCAATTGCGGCGCATCGCCTTGGGCGGGGTAGTCGTCGATCAGCCGCGCCAGGCTGGTCCAGGCCGGTGGATAGTCGGGTGCCAGTTCCTCAAGCAGGCGCTGGGCGCTTTGCGGATCGGCCGGGCCTTCGAGTGTCGGCGTCGACAGAACGCGCGCCACCGACTCGACCCGCAAGGGCGCTACTCGTCCCTCGCGCCAACCCTGGCGCAACTGCGCCAGCAAGTCGGTTTGCGCCTTGGACTGGGCGCGCATCCGATTGATGGTGGCCAGCTCCACATAACAGGCATCGAGTAATGCCAGTCGCGCCCGGCACATCTGCTCGATCTGCGGCAGATGAGCGTTATAAGTGCCCTGATTGCGGTAAATCAGAATCTGCGCCAGGTCGGCCTCGACAATGCCCTGGGCGCGCCAACCGTTGACCTTCTGCTGCGGATCCACCCCCGGTGTCAGTTGCGGGTAGCCCAGGTACAACAAGGTCAGCGGCACCACTGCACTGAACTCGCCTTTGTCCAGCGCACCTTCCAGCAATTGCCGGGCCTCTTGCACTTGCTTGGGATCCGTCGGTCCCTGACGCAGCAACACGCGGCCCAGACGTGACTGCGCCTTGACCGATTCCGGCGCGGCCTGCCGGTACAATCCCTCAGCCTCTTTCAGGCTCGCGGGGTCGCCCGCCGAGGCCGTCAAGTCGCCCATTCCGGCCTGGGCGTCGGCATAGCCGTCCTCGGCCAGCGGCGCGAAGTTCTTGCGAGCCGTTTCATAATCGCCGCGCGCCATGGCCTCGCGCGCCAAGCCTTGATCGGGGAGGGTGCCGCACCCATGAATCATTGTCAGGGCCGCGGCCAGCGCGGAAAACCGCAGCCCCGATCGCCATGCGCCGTTCATTTTCCGGCCGCCATGACTTTATTCGCCCAGGTGTTTTTCACCCAGGCATTGGCCGCCGAGGCACTCTGCACCCAGACATTGCCTTGCAGGTCTTCGATACTGACCTCCACCGGCCGCCCGGCCTGATCGGTTTGCAACGGGCTGTCAGGCTCAATGGTGACCCGCAGGTCCGAGGCCAGGCCGCCGTTGTCCAGCGCCACCGCAGTGATTTTGCCCGCGCGTGGCTGTTCTTCGCCGATCAGTTGGAAGCTCACCGCTTTGCCAGGCTGGATCTTGGCAAAATTCTTGTAGGGGAAGCGCGCCTCGATGGTCGCCACACCGTCGATCGGCATCAACTCGTACACCGTGGTGCCCTTACCGACGACCTGGCCGTCCGGCACCAACTGCGACACCACCCGGCAATCGCAAGGGCTGGTCAACGAACCTTGCAGGGTTCGGCTGAACAGGCGCTCAAGGTTTTCCGGGGTCGCCTGTCCGGGCGGCAGGTTGCCTTTCATCACATCCAGCAGCGAGGCGGAAAAGGTCGCCAGCGGGGCGCCCTTGGCCACCACCGACCCGACTTTGACCAACGAATTGACGCTGCCGTCGCGCGGCAGGCCGATCAACTGGCCGGGCACATTGACCCGCGCCGATTCGGCATGGGTGACGAAATAAATGCCATACAACTGGTGCACCACATAACCAAAGGCAAACAGCCCCAGGAGGAACATCAGCAGGCTTACCGCGGTGGCCCGCACGCGAGCGAGAATGCCCATGCCGTGGCCGCTTTCGTGCTTTCGCGGCTTGGTGAAGTTGTCGCGCTGCTGGGTCGAGAGCATGTCACCCAGGCTGATCACCCCGCCTGAGAGGTAAGAGGTGATCACGTAACGCAAGGCGGAAATCGCACGAGGGCGCAGGTTTTGAAACTCGCAACCTATGCGCTGCCCCTCGTCGTTAATCGAGCGCACGACAAACTCCACGTCGATGGCAAACCCCAGCGCATCGACCTGGAACACCAGTTTGCCTTTGTGTTGCCGGCCCACGATCAGCGTTGTACCCGGCTGACTCAGGCTGAATCCTCCGGCTGACAAGTCGATCAGTTCGCAATCGAACGGCTCCCGGTCCGGCCCGTGAAACTTGATCCTCGCCGGTAGCGTGAGCCGCGCATGCTGGCGCTGCACCTCCGACTCGTGCACGACATTGTCATCAACAGCAACAAAAGCTGTGTTCATAACGCGTTCCTTCCCATCGATTGAGTCCGATCCGGCACGGCCTGCCACGGCCCTGACACCTGCACTACACAATCCACATCAGCAGCGCGCAAAACACGCTGCCCGCCGAAAACGTCATGGCCCGCGACGACCAGGTATTGAACCAGCGCTGATAGCTCGCCAGTCCACGGTCGAGTTTGGTTTTCTGGCGCGTCCACGATTGCTGGTCGAGACGAAAGAACACATAGATCTTCACCATGGCGCCGACCAGCTGGTTGTAATAGAGAATCAGGGGATAAGCCGGGCCGACCGGGTGCCCCGACGCCAGCAACAGAAGACTCAGGATCAGGCGCGTCACGCCGATCCAGAGCACATAAATCAGCAAGTAGGCGATGCTGTATTTGAGGCTGGCAATGATCGCCACCGACGGCCCGAGCAGGCTGGCCCACATCGATACGCGCTGGTCGAGCAGCACCAGCGAGGTGAACCAGCCCAGCCGCCGCACGCCCAGGTGCAGGGCCCGTGAGTTCTGCCGCAGGTTATTGCCATACCAGCGGAACATCAGCTTGCGGCTGGCCTTGATGAAGTTCTTTTCCGGTGGATGCTCGACGGTGTTGATCGCCGCGTCGGGCACATAAAAGGTGTCGTAGCCCAGCCGCATCAGGCTGTACCAACTGGACTTGTCATCGCCGGTCAAAAAGCGGAAACGCCCCAGGCGCCAGTGCTGCAGATAATCGCGCTCAACGTCTTGAATGAATCCGGGATCGGTCACCACCTGGGCGCGGAACACCGACATCCGCCCGGTCATTGTCAGCACGCGCTTGCCCAGTGCCATCGAGCACATATTGATGTGCCGCTGGGCGAACCGCAGCTTGTGCCATTCGCTCATCAGATAGCTGCCGCGCACCTCGCAGAACTCATTGGTGGTCAGCCCGCCGACGTTCGGAAACAGCTTGAACCAGGGCACGGTCTGACGTACCAGCCCGGCGGAGAGCACGGTGTCGCCATCGACCACGGCCACCACTGCATCGGCGTCCGGCACGTGCCGGGAGATCGCCCGGAAACCATGGGCCAGGCCGTCGCGCTTGCCGGTGCCGGGAATCCGCACGATGCTCAGCTTGACCTGCTCCGGCGGGGTATAGCTGTCCCAGAGTGCCTTGATCAGCAATTCATCGGCGAGCTCGACGATGGAACAGACCACCGTGGTCGGGTAACCACAACCGATGGCTTCTTCGATCACCGAGCGGTACACCTGCGCCGTGGTCAGCGCCTCGATCCGAAAACTGGTGACCAGCAAAAACACGTGCGACGGGTCGGCAATGCTGCCGAGCCGGGTGACTTTGCGTCTGTAGTAGGGGAACACCACATAAAGGAACAGTAACCCTCGTATGTAATGGACAGCCCCCATCGAGTAGCGCCAGATGCCGACCGCCCCCAGCAACAGGAGGAAGTCCCTGGATTGGGGATCGAACACTGAGCGCGGCAGCAGCAGTGCAAGCCCCAGCAACGCGGTGACGTAAAACAGCCAGCCCGCCGCTTCGCGCAAGTAATCCCTGGCACCAGCCATACTTGTGACTCCTGTTCGATAAACCCGTATTGCCCGGGTTGCAGTTCGGTGACTCTCTTACCAGCAGATGCCTTCGAGCTGATCGTCACTGGTGTGTGGCATGAAACCCACCAGGTCAACCACCTGCTTGCCTTCGGGCACCTCTAGCGCGAGGGCTCTGAAGGACTCGTCACCGTTGCCAAGCACAATCACCTCCGCCTCGTCGATCACCTTCACAAGGTCTGCGCGTAGCAGCGAAGCCAGGTGCGGAATCTTCGATTCGATGTAGTCCTTGTTGGCGCCATAGATGCGCGCGTATTCAACGTTGCGGTCGAAGATATGCAGGTCGTAGCCCTTGCCGATCAACATCTCGGCCAACTCCACCAGCGGGCTTTCGCGCAGGTCATCGGTGCCGGCCTTGAAGCTCAGACCGAGCAGGGCGATACGCCGCTTGCCGTAACTGGTGATGATGTCGAAGGCTCGCTGAACCTGCGCCGCATTGCTGCGCATGATCGACGCCAGCAGCGGGTGCTCGACATCCAGTTGCCCGGCGCGGTAGTTCAGCGCACGCACATCCTTGGGCAGGCAGGAACCGCCGAATGCGAAACCTGGGCGCATGTAATAACGCGACAGGTTGAGCTTGGTGTCCTGGCAGACCACGTCCATCACATCGCGACCGTCCACGCCGGCGGCCTTCGCGATATTGCCGATCTCATTGGCGAAGGTGACTTTGGTCGCGTGCCAGACATTGCAGGTGTACTTGATCATCTCGGCCACTTCGATACTGCGGCGCAGGAGCGGTGCGTCCAGCTCTTGAAAGAGCGAGGCGAGCAGGTCACCGCTGCGTTGGTCGAGTTCACCGATCACTGTCATGGGCGGACAGTTGTAGTCCTTGATCGCCGTGCTTTCACGCAGGAACTCCGGGTTGATCGCCACACCGAAGTCGACCCCGGCCTTCTTGCCGGAACAGTCTTCCAGTATCGGGATCACCACATTTTTCACGGTGCCCGGCAGCACGGTGCTGCGCACCACCACCGTATGCCAACTGTCCTTGGTGTGCAGGGCTTCGCCGATCTCGCGGCAGACCGACTCTATGTAGACCAGATCCAGATCGCCATTCTTCTTGCAGGGTGTACCGACGCAGAGGAATGACATCTGCGTGTCCATCACGGCCGCCTTTACATCACTGCTGCCGCGCAGCCGCCCCGAATTCACCCCCTGTTCGAGCAGCGGTTCCAGGCC
This sequence comes from Pseudomonas sp. GM60, assembly GCF_000282415.1. Lineage (NCBI taxonomy): Bacteria > Pseudomonadati > Pseudomonadota > Gammaproteobacteria > Pseudomonadales > Pseudomonadaceae > Pseudomonas > Pseudomonas sp. GM60. The sequence goes on along the minus strand of NZ_AKJI01000036.1, from coordinate 18,353 downwards.
GGGCTCGACGATAGGCGATTTGCCCTGGTTGATCAGGTCAATCTTGACTTGCGAGACATCCACGCCGATTACGTCATGACCGCGAGCAGAGAGACAGCCCGCGCATACAGCGCCCACATACCCCAGACCAAATATGCTGATACGCATTGGTAAGTTCCCCATATACCCGGATTTCGGATGGCCGTCGGCATGCCACACAGGCCGACAGTTGCTCTATTTGGCTAACTAAGCGGCAGTTTGGTTCAACTTGTTTTTCGGGCCAGCAATCGCAGAACCAAGAGTGTAGACAAACATCTTCCTGGCACTGTCATTTTTTTTAACAGGAATTTCGAACAGTTTGCGCCAGCAATATAGAGAGTGGGGGTTACAAGGAGAGTGCCAAAAGACAATATGTGAATTTATAATAAAAAATGACAATAAAAACAGATAGATATCTAACTTATTTCGTTTGGTCATATGAGTAGAATATGTGTTTTTGCACCAAAATCAGGCAGGTGGCTATATCGTTTTTTTGAAGCGGCACTGGCGCGGTGCAACGCCAGCGTTACAATTTTGCAATCAGCCAGATCAATTTTTTATTAGAGTGTAAAGTTGCTGAGACATGTCAAATTTTCAATAACGGTTTTATTGGCGTTTTTATTATGCGTGATAGTCAATATCTTGGAGCTGCATAATATGATCAAGCAATAAAAAACCGCATTAATGCGGTTTTTTATTGCGGTTGAAATGTGAGGGAGTTAGAGGCTATTGGCCAGTTTTCCGGTGGACAGTCGGCGCTTGTACGCGGTGTCGCGATTGGCCAGCCAGTAGTAGAGCGGCGAGGTGATGATCAGGCCCACCAGCCAGGACAGGTCAGCCCCATTGATGTGCTCCGAAATCGGCCCGACGTACAGCGGCGTGTTCATGAACGGAATCTGCACCACGATCCCGATCGCATACGCCAACAGTGCCTGCGGGTTGTATCGGCCGTAGATGCCGCCATCGACCTTGAAGATCGAATTGATGTCGTACTGGCCTTTGTGGATGGCGTAGAAGTCGATCAGGTTGATCGCGGTCCATGGCACCAACACCACGAGCAACACCAGCACCATGTCGACGAAGTGGCCGATGAAGTTGGCGGAGGCGCCGACGGCGGCAAAGCAGCAGGCGGCGAGGAGGATGATCGACAGGATGGCGCGGCTTTTGGCGGTGGGGATCCAGCGGTAGGCGAAGGTTTGCACCAGGGTGATCAACGACAGCACCGCGCCATAGAGGTTGAGGGCGTTGTGGCTGATGACGCTGAGCAGGAACAGCACGAGCATCAACGGGCCGATGGAGCCGGTGGCGAGTTTGACGGCGTCCATGGTGTCCATGCCGACGGGCGTGGCGAGGACGGCGACGGCGCCGAAGATGAACGAGAGGCTGGAGCCGAGCACGGTGCCCAGATACGTCGTCCAGAAGGTTGCGGCGACGGGCACGTTGGCCGGCAGGTAGCGCGAGTAGTCGGAGACGTAGGGCGCGAAAGCGATCTGCCAGAGTGCGGCAAGGGACACGGTGGCGAGCCAGCCGGAAATATTGAAGCTGCCGCGTGTGAGGAAATCGGCGGTCTGCACGTGGGTGAAGATGTAGCCGAAGCCGAGCACGATACCCGCGCCGAGCACCCAGGTGCCGATGCGGTTGAGCACATGGATGAAGCGATAGCCAATGATGCCGATGATGCCGGAACCGAGGGCGCCGATGACGATGCCGACCGGCACCGGCACGCTGTCGACCACGCCATGCAGGGACTTGCCGGCGAGGACGATATTGGAGGCGAAGAAGCCGATGTACATGATGCCGGCGATCAGCACCACCAGCAGCGCGCCGAGGGAGCCGAACTGGGCGCGGCTCTGGATCATTTGCGGGATGCCCATCTGCGGGCCTTGCGCCGAGTGCAGTGCCATCAGCACGCCGCCGACCAGGTGGCCGACGAGGATGGCGACAATCCCCCACACCAGGTTGAGGTGAAACATCTGCACGCCGAGGGCACCGGTGACGATGGGCAGCGGGGCGATGTTGCCGCCGAACCAGAGGGTGAACAAGTCACGGGTTTTGCCGTGGCGATCTTCGGGTGGCACGTAGCCGATGGTGTGTTTTTCGATGAGTGGGGCGGGGGTTGTTGCTGCGGTAACCATGACGGACTCCAAGGCAATTTTGAGTACGTGGACGTACTTCGGTGAGCGCCGCGTGGGGCGACGCTTTTCTTGTTGGAGTTGATGATGTGCGGTGGGGTGGGATAGATAAATTAGTAGTTTTGTTGGTACAGACGTTAAAAAAAGTAGGTCGCCAGGCAGCCGAAAAACCTGTAGGAGTGAGCCTGCTCGCGATGGCGGATTGGCAGACAAATCAATGTTGACTGTCAGGCCGCCATCGCGAGCAGGCTCACTCCCACAGGGTTATTTGGGGTGTTCAGAGTCGTGAGTTTGCCATATGACCTTGTAGGAGCCGGCTTGCTGCGGGCGGCGTTCCGACGATGGCGATTTTGGGGGCGCCATCGCCAGCAAGCTGGCTCCTACAAGGGCGACGTTATTGGCTGATGAACGCGAGCATTCGTTGCAGCATTTCATCGCAACGGTTCAATTGTTCGAGGCTGACGAACTCATCCGGTTTATGGCCCTGATCCATGCTCCCGGGGCCGCAGACAACGGTGGGGACTCCTGCTGCATCAAACAGGCCGCCCTCGGTGCCAAAGGCCACTGTTCCAAATTCCCTGGAGCCGGAAAATGCAGCGATCAACTCAGCTGCTTCGCTGTGGGCATCGGTTGCTAATCCGGGATACGCCGACAACTCACTGAAGCGAATCTCGCTCTGTTCACTGACCGCACGCATTCGCGGCAGTACTTGCTGCTCGGCGTAGGCTTTCAATTCCTGGGCAACTTCACTCGGATCATGCGAGGGCAACGCGCGGATTTCGAAGTCGAACCGGCAATCGGCCGGGACAATGTTCAACGCTTTGCCACCGGAAATCACACCGGTTTGTACGGTGGAAAATGGCGGATCGAAACGCGCATCGTGATGCTCGGGCGCTTTCAGGCGGTTACCGATTCGTCCCAACTCACCGATCAATTCGGCGGCGTACTCAATGGCATTGACCCCAAGCGGCGCATACGCCGAATGGCACGCTTCGCCATGAATATCGCAGCGCATCGCCAGTTTGCCTTTGTGCCCGAGCACCGGTTTCAGCTCAGTCGGCTCGCCAATGATGCACAGCATCGGTTTGACCGGGCGTAGTTCCAGCTCCGCCAGTAAAGAACGCACACCAAGGCAGCCGACCTCTTCATCGTACGAAAGCGCAATGTGAACCGGCAGTCTCAGCGAAGCGTTTACCAGGGATGGAACGAGGGCAAGCACGCAAGCAATGTAGCCCTTCATGTCCGCCGTACCGCGACCGTACAACTTGCCATCGCGCTCGGTCAGTTCGAATGGCGCAACGGTCCACGGCTGGCCATCGACGGGCACCACATCGGTATGCCCCGACAGCACGATGCCCGGCTTGTCCGCCGGGCCGATCGTGGCAAACAGATTGGCCTTGCTGCGCTGCTCGTTGTAGATCAGTTCACAAGGCACATCGAGACTCGCGAGATAGTCGCGGACAAACTCGATGAGCTGCAGGTTTGATTCGCGGCTCGTGGTATCGAACGCCACCAGGGTTTGCAGCACGTCGCGGCTGCTGCTCATCGGTCGTCTCCGGCGACGCCGTAGCCGGGGGATTTGTCCGGGGCGAGGGCGCGGTCGATGTAGTCCTGGACTTGTGGGCGGTAGGCATCCCAGAGTTTTTCCAACCCGCCGATAGGGTCTTCATCTGCCCAGTCGACTCGCAGGTTGATGATTGGCCAGGTCAGTTCGCCGACCACCACCATCGCTGCCGAATGCACCGGCCCGGCTTCGCCACCAGCGGCGATGGCGGCTTTCATTGCGGCGAGCAGGCGGTCGGCGAGTTGACCTTCGCCGTGTTCGAAGGCCTCGACCATCGCCTCGATCACGCCCCGGTTCGCGAGCATGTTGCCAGCGGCCACACATTGTTCGCCGGACACGGCGTTGTGGTTGCCCAGGGTTTGCGCACCGCTGAAATGGGCGGTCTGGCCGAGGTGGTCGATGGCGGTGATCTGCCGATATTGGCTGTAGCCGTTGCGCGTGAGGACCTTGTCCAGCGCATCGAAAGGGGCGAGGCCTTGCTCCATCAGGGCGAGGACGTCCGGGCCGAGGGAGGGCAGGGTGATGTTTTGCGTGGAGACGGCGCCGACGCCCGGCAGCAGCCACGGACAGCGGGCGCCGACGGCGATGCTGGAGGAACTGATGGCGATGCCGAACTGACCGGTTTCGGGGCAACGGGCGGCGATGGAGAAGGTCATGGGGTTTGCTCCTTGGTAAATGAGGTGTCTGGGCGGGCCTCATCGCGAGCAGGCTCGCTCCCACAATTGGATTTGTGTCGTACACAATTCCGTGACCACTGAAGATCCCCTGTGGGAGCGAGCCTGCTCGCGATGGCCGCGACTCGGTCTGGTTCCTTACTCGGGAATCACCGCAATCACATCAATCTCCATCAACCACTGCGGCTGCCCCAGCGCCGATACCACCAGCCCGGTCGAAATCGGAAACACGCCTTTCAACCACTTCCCGACTTCCTGATACACCGGCTCGCGATACCGTGGATCGATCAGGTAAGTCGTGGTTTTGACGATGTGACTGAGGTCGCTGCCAGCCTCTTCCAGCAACTGCTTGACGTTGCGCATGGCTTGCTCGGTTTGCGCACGCGGGTCGCCAAGGCCTACCAGATTGCCTTCGAAATCAGTCCCGACCTGGCCACGGACATAAACCGTATTGCCGGCGCGGACCGCCTGGCACAGGTCATTGTCCAGGCTCTGGTTCGGGTAGGTTTCCTTGGTGTTGAACATGCGAATACGGGTATGGGTTGGCGTGGACATGTGAAGCTCCTGGAAAATGGCTTAAGCGCTGACAGTTTTTTTAGGGACGAGCGAAACAACTTCCGCCTCGCGTTGCACCGCATCGTGGTAGTCGAGGTACGAGCGCTGAATGGCGATGTGATCCGCCACGTACTTGGCGTCATGCCAAACGCCCCAGATGAACGAAGAGCCGCGACGGGACTGCCAAGGCAAACCGAGGAAGTACACTCCCGGTTCGCTCGACACGCCGCGTTGATGCTGCGGCTTGCCTTTGTCGTCGAAGGCATCCACCTTCAGCCAGCTGTAGTCCGTGGCAAAACCGGTGGCCCAGATGATCGAGGTCACGCCGGCCTTGGCCAGGTCCAGCTCAAGAATCGGATGGGTCACGCACTCCGGATCCGGGAAAGTGATGCGCGCTTCCGGTTCTTGGGGCAGGTCCAGGCCATTGCGTTCGATGTAGGCGTCGGCGGCGTTGAGCAGCGCCAGATAATTTTCGTCGCCGCGCGCCAGGTTCTCGGCCAGGTTCGGCTGGAAGGTCGCCACGCCGCCGTTGAACGCTTGGGTCAGGCCGACCAGCGTCATGCCGCGATGAGCGAGGCCGCGGAAGTCCACCGTACGGCCGCCATGTGCGCCGCTGACCGCGATGGTCACGTGTTCGCGACCGGGCTTCATCGCCGCTTGATCCCATTCGCCAAGCACCCCCAGCCACCAGCAGAAATCACGGTTGCGATAGGCGCGAGGCGGGCGGTCGTGGGCACCGACGGAGAGATAAACCTGCTTGCCGGCCCGTTGCAATTCATCGGCGATCTGCACGCCGGACGAGCCCGCGCCAACCACCAGCACTGCGCCTTCAGGCAGTTGCTGCGGGTTGCGATAATCGGCGGAGTGGATTTGCAGGAAGGGCTGATCCTGCGGTGCAATCGGCGGAATCACCGGCCGCTGGAAAGGCCCGGTAGCGGCGACCACACGGTTGGCCTCGATCACGCCTTCAGAAGTTTCGATGGTGAAACCCGGGCGGCCAACGTTGCGTTCAACTTTCAGCACGTCCACGCCGGTGCGGATCGGCGCGTTGAATTTCTTCGCGTAGGCTTCGAAGTAATCGGCCACGCGTTCTTTCGGTGCAAATTCGTCGGGGCTGAGGTCGTCAAAATCAAGGCCGGGAAAACGGTCGTGCCACGCCGGACCATTCGCCACCAGCGAATCCCAGCGCCCGGTGCGCCAGCGTTCGGCGATACGGTTGCGCTCCAGCACCAGGTGCGGCACGCCGAGTTTGCTCAGGTGTTCACTCATGGCCACGCCAGCCTGACCGGCACCAACAATCAGCGTATCTGTTTTTATTTTTTCAGTGGTCATCTCTATACCCTTCGAGTTGGATTTAGGTCGCGAACGGCCTGCCATTTCTTGGGCTCAAGACTAGGGATGACCCTGTTATCGGTAAAATATTATTAAGCTGGCATTTGAGTATAAATAACTGATGCAGAGCGTTTGACTCAGCACCTGTTGAACCTCCATGCTGAAATATGGTTGTACGGTGCAACTATTTTTCAGGGGAGGCCTGAAGTGACCACTCATCCCGCTCTGGTTGAAGAAATCCGCTCTGCGTCGCGCACGATGGTGCGTGAGTTGGGCTTCATGCGCGCCACGCTGGCGGCGACCGACTACTCACCTTCAGCCGTACACGCGCTGCTGGAGATCGAGGCACACCTGGCGCTGACCGCCGCTCAACTCGTGCAATTGCTCGATCTGGACAAGTCCAGTGTCAGCCGCATGGTGGCCAAGCTCATCAAGGCCGGCGAGCTGGTGGAAAGTGCCGACAGCGATGGTCGCGTCAAGCGTCTGCAATTGACGAAGCAGGGCCGGCGCACGGTGACTGCGATCCATGCTTATGGGCGAACGCAGGTCCAAACGGCGCTGGAACACTTGAATCCATCACAACAACAAGCGGTCGCCCAAGGGCTGGCGGCGTATGCCCATGCCCTGAATGCACACCGTACCGGCGAAGGTAAAGCGCCGGGCAACCCCGTCGAGATCAGCGTCGGTTACCGTCCCGGTGTCGTTGGGCGCGTGACTGAAATGCATGCCGCTTTCTACGCCAGGCACTCAGGGTTCGGGCAGTTCTTCGAGAGCAAGGTCGCCAGCGGCATCGCTGAGTTCGTGGGGCGTCTGGACCAGCCTTGCAACAACCTCTGGGTGGCGACAGTGAATGATCGCATCGTCGGCTCGATCGCCATCGACGGGCAGGATCTGGGCAATAACCAGGCCCACCTGCGCTGGTTCATCCTTGATGACGGTTGCCGTGGTGGCGGGGTGGGGCGCCAGTTGCTGCGCGAGGCCGTGGAGTTCTGCGACCGGTTCGGCTTCGAGGCGATCGAGCTGGCAACGTTCAAGGGCCTGGACGCCGCGCGTCGACTTTATGAAGCCGCAGGTTTTGAGCTGACCCACGAACAGCAAGGCAGTCAGTGGGGCAGCGTGGTGACTGAACAGCAATTCACCCGCCGCAGGGGAGGCGCAAGTCACCCGGTGAAGCTGTAAACTCCCCACACTTTTTACTTCCCCGAACAAGAGAACCCCATGGCGAACCAAGACATCACCTTCACCCCTGATCCCGACGCGGATTCCATCTCCTCCGACGTGGCCGGCTTCAACGGCATCCTGGTCTCCACGCAGATCCCGACCCGCGCCGACGGCAGCCTGGAACTGGGCGACATCACCCTGCAGAGCGAATGCACGTTGCAGGCATTGAAGGTTGCGCTGGAGCGCGCCGGCAGTTCCATGGACCGCGTCATGCACCTGACCATCTACCTCACCGACATGGCCGACCGCGCCGCGTTCAACGAGGTGTACAAGCGCTTCTTCGCCAAACCGTGGCCGGTGCGTGCGGCTGTTGGCGTGGCCTCGCTGGCAGTTGAAGGCATGCGTGTGGAAGTGACCGCGATGGCAGCCAAGGGCTGAGCAAAATTGTAGGAGCAGCCGGTCGACGCTCGATTGCTCGCGATGAACTCAGGCGCAACGCGTTTACTCAGAAAGCGCGCGTTATCGTTGGCCTCCATCGCGAGCAGGCTCGCTCCTACAGGGAAAGTGTTGGGCATTCTCATCACATTTATGTGATTTTGGTATTAGTGCTATCCGATTAGTACTGTTTATCAATCAATAGTCTGAGGGTAAGTTGCTTCTCTGCGTTTCTCGCCGAGAGCACCCCATGACCCATCCCGTTATTCTCTATCGTGTTTCAGCCCTGGCAAAGGCAGGCACCCTGTGTTTTGCCCTGTGCACCTCTGCGGTTGCCGAAGCGGACGAGCGCAGTCCGCTGGTCATCAAGGAGCAGGGCAGCGTGATTGCCGGCGGGAGGGTTGAGACTCAGCCGGGCATCTTTGACCCGTACAAGCCTGCCCTGTCTGATGGCCAAAGCTACCATGGCGACCATGTGTATGCGTTCTACCAGGTCCCGGTTGACGCTCGCCCGTTGCCGATTGTCATGTGGCATGGCGCGGGGCAGTCTGCGAAATCCTGGGAAACGACGGCTGACGGACGCGAAGGGTTTCAGAACATCTTCTTGCGTCGCGGCTTCTCCACCTGGTTGATCGACCAGCCGCGCCGTGGCGATGCCGGACGCAGTCTGGTTGAAACGACGATCAAGCCGGTGGCGGACGAGCAGATGTGGTTCAACCAGTTCCGCATTGGCCTGTGGCCCGACGCTTTCGAGGGCAGCCAATTCCCTCGTGGGCCGCAGGCGCTGGAGCAGTTCTTCCGCTCGATGACACCCAACACCGGCCCTTATGACATTGAGGTCGTATCCGATGGCGTTTCCGCGCTGCTGGAAAAGGCGGGACCGGCCATTCTGTTTACCCACTCGCAAGGTGGCGGGCCCGGTTGGCTGACGGCGATCAAGAGCCGCCATGTGCGGGCTATCGTCGCATTTGAACCGGGCAGCAGCTTCGTGTTTCCCGAGGGGGAAGGTCCCGCGCCGATCCCCAGCGCATTCGACACAGTCTCGGCACAGATCGTCTCGAAGGAACAGTTCGAAGCGTTGACCCGTATCCCCATCCTCATCTTCTACGGCGACAACATCCCCGACAAACCGGTTCGTTTGCCTGCTCAGGACAGCTGGCGCGCGCGACTTGAGATGGCGCGCCTGTGGCGTGATGCGGTGAATCGCCATGGCGGTGACGTCAGGCTGGTCCACTTGCCGGAGATCGGGATCAAGGGCAATAGCCACTTCCCGTTTTCGGACATGAACAACATCGAGATCGCGGACCTGGTTTCGACCTTTCTCGCAGAAAAAAATCTTGATTGATTACGCGCACGGCCATGGCTGCCGTGCACCTTGGAAACAGGAATTGGCAGGAATATTCATATGACGCGAACCACGATAAAGGCCACATTCCTGGCCGCCATGATCGGGATGTCCGGAGCAGAAGTCGAGGCAGGGGACTACAAGCAGAATCCATTCACATTGACCTACGGTGGCGCGCTGACGAAGAACGAGCCCGGCAAGGTCAACATCCATCCTGTCACCTACAAACTCAATGGCCTGGACATTGCCGCCAACGTTTACACCCCCGCGAACTATGACTCGGCGAAGAAGTACCCGGTTGTTGTCGTGGCGCATCCCAATGGCGGGGTGAAGGAGCAGGTTGCAGGCCTGTATGCCCAGCGCCTGGCAGATCAGGGCTATATCACGATCACTGCGGATGCGGCGTATCAGGGAGGCAGTGGCGGTCAGCCGCGCAACGTCGACAAACCAACGAACCGCGTCGAAGACATCCATGGCATGGCGGACTTTATCGCCGGCTATCCGGGCGCCGACGACTCGCGTTTGGGCTTGCTCGGTATCTGCGGCGGTGGCGGCTATTCATTGAAGGCGGCGCAAACCGACAAGCGCTTCCAGTCCATCGCAACGGTGAGCATGTTCAATTCCGGACTGGTACGGCGCAATGGCTACAGGGATTCGCAGCTGTCCACCGTTCAGGAGCGTTTACGGCAGGCTTCGGCTGCCCGTGCCCAGGAAGCGGCGGGCGGAGAAATCCTCTACACCGGCGATGCCAAACTCACCGACGAGCAGATCGCCAAGCTGCCATTTGATTTGTATCGGCAGGGCTTTGAGTACTACGGCAAGACTCATGCTCACTCCAACTCGACCTTCAGATACACCCTGAGCAGCCTGCTGGACCTGATGAGCTTCGATGCGACGGATCAGATCGAACTGATCGACAAGCCGTTGCTGATGATCGCGGGCAGCAAGGCGGACAGCCTGTATATGTCGGAGCAAGCCTTTGCCAAGGCCACCGGTACTCAGGACAAGAAGCTGTTCACGATTGATGGCGCAACACATATCGAAACCTATTGGGTGCCTGAGTATGTGGACGTCGCCATTGCGCAGTTGAACGCGTTTTACGCCAGAACGCTCTGACTTGAGGGATCGGTCATTATGAAAAACACTCTTTTGGGGATCGCGGTTTGCGTCGCAGCGCCCTTTGCCAGCGCAGCGGGGGCTGAAAATTCCGGTGAGTCTCGGTCCGTTCAGCAGATCAGTCGCGCAGGCTCCCAATCTTCCACAGCGGGACCGGCGGATTACTTTACCGGGCAAGTGCGCGTCGATCCCTTGTTCCCCGTCACGAATGAAATCAATGCGTCCAGCGCCTACGTGACCTTCGAGCCGGGGGCGCGTTCGGCCTGGCACACCCATCCCGCAGGCCAGCGATTGGTGGTGGTTTCCGGTGTGGGCTTGACCCAGGAGTGGGGTAAGCCCGTGCAGGAAATCCTCCCCGGGGACGTGATCGTCTGCCCGCCGGGCGTCAAGCATTGGCACGGTGCCGCACCGTCAAGTGCCATGACCCACCTGGCGGTGACCGGTGCTGTGAATGGCAAAAGTGTGGATTGGCTGGAGAAAGTCACCGACGATCAATACCGCGCCTACGAACCCGTGACGCCGACATCAATGTCCACCGAAAATCTCGCTTCCGAGGTGCTGTCCGCGAGGCAGCAAGCCATCCCGCTGATTGCTGCCCACATGGCCAGCAGCAATATGCCGGGGCTGAATGCTGCATTGAATCAGGGGCTGGACGCCGGCCTGACCGTTAGCGAGGCGAAGGAAATACTGGTGCAGCTCTACGCCTACACCGGTTTTCCACGCAGCCTCAACGCACTTGGCGAGCTGATGAGGGTTGTGGAAGCGCGCAAGAAAAACGGCATCCAGGACGATCCGGGGCGTGGGCCCGGTCGTGTCATTCCCACCGGAGGTGAACTGCTGTCGGTGGGCAAGGCCAATCAGACCCGTATTGCCGGTGCGCCTGTTCAGGGCCCGCTGTTCGACTTCGCCCCTGTCATCAACCAGTACCTGCAGGCGCATTTGTTCGGTGATATTTTCGAGCGCGACAACCTGGACTGGCAAAGTCGTGAGTTGGCCACGGTCGCTGCATTGGCCGTCACTCCTGGTGTGGAGTCGCAGCTACGTTCGCACATGGCCGCGAGCCTGCGGGTCGGCCTGGGCGTTTCGCAATTGCGTCAATTGGTCCGACTGCTGGCTGAGCATGGTCATGCGGATGCGGCCAAACGTGCCGACGCGGCGCTGAATGCTGCCCAGGCAAATCAGTCCAAATAGCGCAGGGCTTCGCGCAGCAGTGCGAAGGCGGGCGAGCTCTGGCGTCGGCTCGGGTAGTAGAGGTGGTACCCCGAGAACGGCTCGCACCAATCCGCGAGCACGCGAATCAACCGGCCTTGCGCAATATGCTCCTGCACCAGGTCTTCTGGCATATAAGCCAGCCCCAACCCCTGAAGGGCGGCCTCCATGCGCATGGCGATGTTGTTGAACACCATTTGGCCTTCGACGCGTACGTTCAGTTCTTGCCCATCCTTCTCGAACTCCCAGAGAAAGAGGCCGCCGTAGGTGGGCATGCGTAGCGTAATGCAGTTGTGCTGCATGAGGTCGCTTGGGAGGGTTGGCTGCGAATATCGAGCGAAATACGCTGGGGAGCCGACAACCGCCATGCGCATGTCGGGACCGATGCGCATGGCGATCATGTCTTTGGCGACCTGTTCACCCAGCCGAACACCAGCGTCGAAGCCTTCCGCCACAATGTCAGTCAGGCCGTAGTCGACGATGATTTCGATATTGAGATCGGGATTGTCGGGCAGCAGCTTCGCGAGTACCGGTTGCAGGACCGTAATCGCGGAATGCTCGCCGGCCGTAATACGCAGCTTGCCTGCGGGCTTGTCGCGGAATTCGCTGAGCAATGCCAGCTCGATGTCGATCTCTTCGAACCTTGGGGCGATCACTTTCAGCAGATGTTCGCCCGCTTCCGTGGGGGATACGCTGCGCGTGGTTCGAGACAGTAATCTGACGCCCAGTCGCTCCTCCAGTTGGCGCATGGCCCGGCTCAATGCGGGCTGTGACATGCCCAGCCTGGCAGCGGCGCGGGTGAAACTGCGCTCCTGCGCCACGGCCGAGAAGATCGCGAGTTGGTCGTAGCTTTCAATGGTCATTTGTACGTCCCTGGGTCACGTTTCCAAAGAGGAACGAGGAGCTTACCTTGAGGCCTGCGAAAGCGCTTTGCAGGATGTCGAAAAGACCGCGTCACGTCAGGTTGTTCAGCAACCATTCGATAAAACTGCGCGCCAACGGATTGTTCTCACTGTCCCGGTGCGTTAACAACGCCCAATTCGGCCCACGAATGGTTTCCTCCACCAACGGTTGCAGCAGTCCGTTGTCACGCGCCTGCCGACTCAGTAGCTGGCTGACCAGCGCAATCCCTAACCCCGCGCACGCCGCGTCCAGCAGCAATCCGGGGTCGGAAAAATTCAACCCCTGATCCTTCTGCCCCACATCGATGCCGGCCTCGACGTCCCAATGGCTCCAGTCCATTTCCCGCTCGCCGTGCAGGGTGGTGCGCTGTTCGATGGGCACGGCCAATACATCGGGGTGACACGCCGGATAGAGGCGGTCGGCGTGCAGCACCTTGAAGCTGCATTCGGCCTGGGAGCTGATGTCATCGCGCACCGCGAGGTCGATGGTCTGGGTGGTCATGTCCGGGACTTCATCGGTGCTGAAAATCCACAGATCGACTTCCGGATGCTGCCGGCGAAAATCCCCCAGACGTGGCAGCAGCCAATGACGAGCGAACGTCGGCGTGGTGTTGAGCACCAGTTGATTGGGTTTCTGGTATTGCCCGAGACGACGAATACCGACCGACAATTGCTGCAGTAACGCCTGCGTGGTGCTGAGCAAATCGTGGCCGGCATCGGTCAGGCTGACGCTGCGTCCACTGCGAAAAAACAGCGGCTGTTCAAGGTACGCCTCAAGCGTTCGAATCTGCTGGCTGATCGCCGATTGGGTCAGGTGCAGCTCGTCGGCGGCCTTGTGAAAACTGCCCAGGCGGGCAGCAGCCTCAAAGCCGCGAAGGGTGCTGAGCGGGGGCCAGTGCTTGAGCATATTGATAAGTTCCTCTAATCACTTTTCTGCAAAATCCATCGTTTGTTCGCCCGTTTTTACAGCCGTAGCATGCATGCCAAGACCGCAAAGGTCATTTTCATTGAACACAATGACTTAACTCAAGGGCGATTGTCATGCAGCAGAACGAACTTCAGAACAGCGGCTGGTTGATGCCGGCAGAATGGGTAAAGCACGCAGCGACCTGGATGGTCTGGCCACACAATCAGGCACTCTGGGAGTCGGGTTGGCGCGTCACCCTGGCACAAGTGCAAAAGGACTTCGCCGGGGTAGCCAATGCCATCGCCCGTTTCGAACCGGTGAAAATGGTCGTTGATCCGTCGGCTGTCGCGAGTGCCAAAGCGCTTTGTGGGCCAAACATCGAGCTGATCGAGTTGGCGGTGAACGACAGTTGGTGCCGCGACTCCGGCCCAAGCTTCATTTGCCACCCGCAACAAGGGCTGGCCGGTGTGAGCTGGCGCTTCAACGCGTGGGGCGGCAAGTCGGCGCACGATCTCGATGAAGGCCTGGCGCGCCGTGCACTCAATCACCTGGGCTTGCCGTGCTTCGGCACACCGCTGAGTAACGAAGGCGGGGCGATCCATGTCGACGGCGAGGGCACGCTGATCACCACCGAGTCGGTATTGCTCAATCCCAATCGCAACCCCGGGATGACCAAGGCTGAGATGGAGGAGATTTTCACGCGTCTGCTGGGCGTGAAGAAAACCATCTGGCTGCCAGGCGATCCGGACTACGTGACCGGCGACATGACTGACGGCCATGTCGATGGTGTCTGCGCATTCGCACGCCCCGGCGTGTTGCTGGTGGACGCGACTCACGACAAGCAGTCGGTGTATGCAGAAGTGGCCCGCGAAAACCGCCGCGCGCTGGAACTGGCCACCGATGCCCAAGGCCGGAAGTTCGAGCTGATCGAACTCTATGAAGCCACTGACGCAGTGGACACTGAAGCGGAAGTGTTCTGTGCCTCCTACACCAACTTCTACATCGCCAACGACGCGATCATCATGCCGGCCTACGGCATCGATGCCGACCACGTAGCGGCCGAAGTGTTGGCTCAGGCGTTCCCTGGACGTGAAGTGGTGCAGGTGCGGATCAACCATCTGGCCCATGGCGGCGGCGGGGTGCATTGCATCACCCAACAGCAGCCTGCCTGGCCAGTGAAGGGTTGATGCCATGACCCTATTGACGATTGCCACCACCCAAATGCCCTGCACCTGGGACCTGCCGCACAACCTCGACCTTGCCGAGCAGTTGGTTCGCGAGGCCGCGGCGAAGGGCGCTCAGGTCATCCTGTTGCAGGAGCTGTTTGCCACGCCGTATTTCTGCATCGAGCAAAGCCACAAACACTTGGCACTGGCCGAAGAATATCAATACAGCCGTGTACTCAAACGCTTTGCCGCCTTGGCCAAGGAGTTGGGCGTGGTGCTGCCGCTGAGCTGGTTCGAGAAGGCCGGCAATGCCTATTTCAACTCTCTGAGCGTGGCCGATGCCGACGGGCGCTTGCTGGGCGTGTATCGCAAGACTCACATCCCCAACGCCATTGGCTATCAGGAGAAGGAGTACTTCAGCCCCGGCGATACCGGTTTCCGGGTCTGGGACACGGCGTTCGGGCGCCTCGGCGTGGGGATCTGCTGGGATCAGTGGTTCCCCGAGACCGCGCGTTGCCTGGCGTTGATGGGCGCTGAAGTCTTGCTGTTTCCCACCGCCATCGGTTCTGAACCTGGCTGCGCCGAGCTGGATTCCCGTGACCACTGGCAGATGACCATGCGTGGCCATGCGGCCGCGAACATCCTGCCGGTGGTGGCCGCCAATCGCGTCGGTCGAGAAGCGGCGACCACCGATCCGACCTTGCAAATGGGCTTCTATGGCTCGTCGTTCATCTGCAATCACAAGGGCAAACTGCTCGCCGAGGCCGACCGTGACAGCACCGGCGTGCTGGTGCACAGCCTGGACTTGAGCGCCATGCGCGAAGAGCGCCTGAGCTGGGGCATCTACCGCGACCGTCGCCCTGAGATGTACGGGGCGCTGTTGAGTCAGGACGGTCGTCACCTTCATGCTCGCTGGAACACTCAAGGAATTTGATATGGGCATTGCGCACACGTTGTTGCTCGGCACCTTGGGGTTGGCACTGGCCTCGTCGTCGCTGCACGCCGAAGAGAAAACCCTCAGGCTGTACAACTGGGCCGATTATTTCGCCGAGGACACGCTGGCGAAATTCACCGCTGAAACCGGGATCAAAGTGATCTATGACGTCATGGATGGCAGCGAAACGCTGGAAGCCAAGATGCTCGCCGGTGGCAGCGGTTATGACCTGATCTTCCCCGGCGACACGGTGGCCGAACGCTTGATGCGCGCCGGCAGCCTGCTGCCGCTGGACCGCAGCAAACTCACCGCGCTGGATGACATCGAACCCGGTTTGCAGAAGCTGCGCCGGCAGTATGAAACCTCGAGTCAGGCCACCGTGCCTTACACGTGGGGCACCATCGGCCTGACCTACAATGATGAGCAGATCAAACAGCGCTTGCCCGATGCGCCGGTCAACAGCCTCGATATGTTGTTCAAGCCGGAGCTGGCCAGCAAATTTGCCGACTGCGGTATTTCGATGATCGACTCACCGGACGAAGTGCTCGCCGTGGTGCTCAATTACCTCGGTCGGGAACCGCGCAGCGCCAAGCCCGAAGACCTCGCGGCGGCGAGTGAATTGCTGATGAAGTTGCGGCCACACATTCGCAAGTTCCAGTCGCAGCCAGTGACCGATCTGGTTAATGGCAACCTGTGCGTGTCGCTCGGTTACAGCGGCGACATGACTCAGGCGCAACGGACGTCAGACAGCGCCGGCAAAAGCACCCGATTCGAGTACCGCATCCCCCGTGAAGGCACCACCGTGTGGATGGACACCATGGCCATTCCGGTCGATGCGAAACATCCGGAGTACGCTTATGCGTTCATCAACTTCGTCATGCAACCACAGAACATGGCCGACATCAGTAACTTCACCGGCTACCCGACCTCCAACGCCAAGGCGCGGCCGAGCGTCGATGCGACAATGCGCAACAACCCGGACATCTATCTTGATGAAGCCACCTATGCACGGCTGATTCCGGGCAAGGACATCCCCCAATCCGATATGCGCGCGCGGATGCGCACCTGGACCAAGTTCAAGACGGCCACCGCGAAATGAGTTCACTTTCCAAGGATCAATACATGTCGACGCGTCGCGAGTTCATCAAGCAGGTTTCGGTCGTGGCGGGGATGGGGGCGGTTGCCTCCATCGGTTTCGGCCTGACGCCTTTGTCCGCGCACGCAGCCACCCAAGTCGGTTGGCGCATGCCGGATGAGGGCGATCGCCACGAGCAAGCCTTCATTGCTTTTGGTGCACAAGAGGCGATCTGGGAGGATTTCACCGCCGACGTGCAAGCGGCCATTGGCCTGATTGCGCGCACCATCGCCCGCCATGAACCGGTCACCGTTTTCTGTCGCGAACACGAGCGAAGCCTGGCCGAAGAGCATTGCGGCAAGAGCAACATCACCTATGTCGTCACCGAACTCGACGACATCTGGATGCGCGACATCGGCGCCAACTTCGTCATTGATGACAAGGGCGTACTTGGCGCCGTGGATTTCAACTTCAATGGCTGGGGCAACAAACAGCAGCACAGCGAAGATGCGCAACTGGCGGCACAGGTGGCCGACGCCACGGATGCGCGTTACCTGCGCAGCGAACTGGTGGGCGAGGGCGGCGGTATCGAAGTGGATGGTCACGGCACCGGGATCATGACCGAGAGCAGCTGGATCAATAAAAATCGCAATCCGGACTGGAGCAAGGCCGAGGTCGAGCAGGAACTGAAGGATCGACTCGGCCTGCGCAAAATCATCTGGCTGCCGGGCATCAAGGGTAAGGACATCACCGATGCCCATGTCGATTTCTACGCCCGTTTCGTCAAGCCTGGCGTGGTGATCGCCAACCTCGACAACGACCCCGAGTCATACGATTACAAGGTCACGCGGGCTCATCTGGACATTCTGAAAAATGCCACGGATGCAGATGGCCGCAAGCTGCAGGTGCATACGGTGTCGCCGCCGCTCAATCCACGAAAGAGCAGGTTCAACCGCAGCAACCCGGACTTTGCAGCGGGCTATATCAACTACTTCGTGATCAACGACGCGGTGATTGCGCCGGAGTTTGGTGACAAGGCGGCAGATGCCAAAGCCTTTGATCTGTTGTCCGGGCTCTATCCGGATCGAGAGGTGGTGCAGCTGAACATCGACGCAATTTCCGCTGGGGGTGGCGGTATTCATTGTGTGACCAGTCATCAGCCGTTGGTTTAGTCTGCGATGCTCCACTGCTAGAGCCTGGTCGGGAGCTTTGTATGAAGGTTGGCGTGATTTCCGATACCCATGGACTGCTCCGCCCTGAGGCCCTTGCGGCTTTGGAGGGGTGTGAACGGATCATTCATGCGGGCGACATCGGCAGCTCCGAAATCCTTGAGCAGCTTGGGGCAATCGCCCCACTGCACGTCGTGCGCGGGAACAATGATCTTGCTGCTCCCTGGGCAATGGATATTGCAGATTGCCTGCGTTTCGACCTGAACGGGTGGGAGGCGTTGCTGGTGCATGACCTCGCCGATGTCCCGGCCGTGCTTGATGCGACGGTCAAACTGGTGATCACCGGCCATTCGCACAAGCCGCGCATCGAATGGCGCGGTGAAGTGCTTTATCTCAATCCCGGCAGTGCGGGGCGCAGACGCTTCAAACTGCCGGTAACGCTGGCGTTGCTGGAGGTATTCGAGATTGCTTTAGAACCGCGCCTGGTCTCGCTGCTGGAGTGAAGTGCGCGAAGCAACAATGGCTCGTTTACGGGATTGGGTGAGGCTCGGTCTTGCGTACACCGCTGCACTGTAGGAGCCGGCTTGCTGGCGATGGACTCACAGGCGCCGCGTTTATTCTGTAGAAACGCTTAATCGTTAACGACCATCGCCGGCAAG
>NZ_AKJI01000035.1:0-70104 GCF_000282415.1 Pseudomonas sp. GM60 | reverse complement strand
CAACTCGCTGTCGAAAACCGCGCAACTCTTTGTTTACCAAGGAGTTTTCCGTTTCGACTGCGCCGGAAGTGGGGCGAATTATAGACTTCCAGAATCTGCCGTCAACCCCTAATTCCAGCTTTATTCGGATTTGAGCGAAATACGCGCAAATGCCTTCTTGCCAGCCTGGCAAACATGGGTCGCGCCCAGCACGTATATAAAGGTGCGATCCACAACCTCACCATCTATACGTACACCGCCGGAATTCAGCAGATCACGCGCTACCGCCGAGTTCTTCACCAGGCCTGCCTTATTAAGGACAGCAGCGATCGGCATATCTTCAGTAGCGGTCAATTCGATTTCCGGCAGATCGTCCGGCAGCTCGCCATCCTTCATACGATTGCCCGCTGCACGGTGAGCATTGGCTGCAGCCTCTTCACCATGGAAGCGCGCAACGATCTCTTCGGCCAGCTTGATCTTGATGTCGCGCGGATTGGCACCCGCCTCGACATCGGCGCGGAACGCATTGATCTCATCCATGGAACGGAAGCTGAGCAATTCGAAGTAACGCCACATCAGCGCATCCGGAATCGAAACCAGCTTGCTGTACATCACTCCCGGCGCTTCCTGAATACCGACGTAGTTGCCCAAGGATTTGGACATCTTCTTCACGCCATCCAGACCTTCAAGCAACGGCATGGTCAGAATGCACTGAGGATCCTGCCCATAACCACGCTGAAGCTCACGCCCCATCAGCAGGTTGAACTTCTGATCGGTACCGCCCAACTCGACATCCGCGCGCAAGGCGACCGAGTCGTAACCCTGAACCAGCGGATAGAGGAACTCATGAATGGCGATTGGCTGATTGGTCGTGTAGCGCTTGTCGAAATCGTCGCGCTCGAGCATGCGAGCAACGGTGTACTGCGAAGTCAGGCGAATGAAGTCGGCCGGCCCCATCTGATCCATCCAGGTGGAGTTGAACGCCACCTCGGTTTTGGCCGGATCAAGAATCTTGAAAACCTGGGTCTTGTAGGTCTCGGCATTCTCGAGAACCTGCTCACGGGTTAGCGGCGGACGCGTAGCGCTCTTGCCGCTCGGATCACCGATCATCCCGGTGAAGTCACCTATAAGGAAGATCACCTGATGCCCCAGTTCCTGGAACTGACGCAGCTTATTAATAAGCACCGTGTGGCCCAGGTGCAAATCCGGCGCGGTCGGATCGAAGCCAGCCTTAATACGCAGCGGCTGGCCACGCTTGAGCTTTTCGATCAGCTCGGACTCGACCAACAGTTCTTCTGCACCACGTTTGATCAGCGCTAGCTGCTCTTCAACCGACTTCATAACAGACCCGCAAGGCTCGAATTCAAAGGGAACCAACCATACAAGATCACGCGTCAAATACAAAGTTTGGCCGGCGCAATGACGCCAATCCGCTGACAGAGTGACCACGGACTTGCTTCAGAGATGATTTGGTTATATTTTATACAGTTATTTCATCTTCATCATGTCATTCATCTTTTCCAATTCATCTTTTTCAAAGTCAAAATTACCTATGACCAAAGAATCGTCTAAAGCGCCTCCGCTTTACCCGAAGACCCACCTACTCGCAGCAAGTGGTATCGCCGCCCTTCTGAGCCTGGCGCTTCTGGTATTTCCTTCCAGTGATGTAGAAGCCAAAAAGACGACCCTGAGTCTTGAACTGGAAAGCCCTGCTGAACAACTGACACAAGATCAAGACGCTGCCGACGTCGCCCAAGCCACAAATGAGCCGGTAACTTCCCCTTTCGCGCAGATCGAAGACAGCACCGAAGAGCCCCAGCAAACTGCCCAGGCCAAACCCGCGCCGGTTGTCGAAGAAAAGAAGGGGCCCAATCACAGGGAAGTGATCGTCGCCAAAGGCGATACGCTCTCCACGCTGTTCGAGAAAGTCGGTCTTCCAGCCACTTCCGTGCATGAAGTGCTGGCCAGCGACAAGCAGGCCAAGCAATTCAGCCAACTCAAACATGGCCAGAAACTCGAATTCGAACTGAACCCCGAAGGCCAGCTGACCAACCTGCACAGCAAGGTCAGCGACCTCGAAAGCATCACCCTGACCAAGAATGACAAGGGTTATGTGTTCAACCGCATCACCGCCAAGCCTACCGTGCGCTCCGCCTACGTTCACGGCGTGATCAACAGCTCGTTGTCGCAGTCCGCCGCGCGCGCCGGCCTGTCCCACAGCCTGACCATGGACATGGCCAGCGTGTTTGGCTATGACGTCGACTTCGCCCAGGATATTCGCCAAGGTGACGAGTTCGACGTGATCTACGAACAGAAAGTCGTCAACGGCAAGGCTGTCGGCAATGGCCCGATCCTTTCCGCGCGATTCACCAACCGCGGCAAGACCTACACCGCCGTGCGTTACACCAACAAACAAGGCAACAGCAGCTATTACACTGCTGACGGCAACAGCATGCGCAAGGCGTTTATCCGCACCCCGGTAGACTTTGCCCGCATCAGCTCGAAATTCTCCATGGGCCGCAAACACCCGATCCTGAACAAGATCCGCGCTCACAAAGGCGTCGACTACGCAGCTCCGCGCGGCACGCCAATCAAGGCGGCCGGTGACGGCAAGGTGTTGTTGGCCGGCCGTCGCGGTGGTTATGGCAATACCGTGATCATCCAGCACGGCAACACTTATCGCACGCTGTACGGCCATATGCAGGGCTTTGCGAAAGGCGTGCAGACCGGCAGCTCCGTCAAGCAGGGTCAAGTGATTGGCTATATCGGCACTACCGGCCTGTCCACCGGACCGCATCTGCACTACGAGTTCCAGGTCAATGGTGTGCACGTCGATCCGCTGGGCCAAAAAGTGGCGATGGCCGATCCAATTTCCAAAGCAGAACGGGCACGCTTCCTCGCGCAGAGTCAGCCTCTGATGGCGCGTATGGACCAAGAGAAATCTACCCAACTGGCTTCGAGCAAGCGCTAAGCCATGACGCTCTATATAGGTGTGATGTCCGGAACCAGTCTCGATGGCCTGGACATCGCGCTGATTGAGTTGAACCCGGCGATCAAACTGATCGCCACGCATTACATTCCCATGCCTGACTCCCTGCGCACCGAGCTGCTTGGCTTGTGCGCCAGCGGCCCGGACGAGATTGCCCGCTCCGCCATTGCCCAGCAAAACTGGGTGACTCTGGCGGCGCAGGGCATTCGCACCCTTCTTGACCAACAAAACCTGAAACCCGAAGACATTCGCGCGATTGGCAGCCATGGCCAGACCATTCGCCACGAACCGGCTCGCGGCTTCACGGTACAGATCGGCAACCCTGCCCTGCTGACCGAGCTGACCGGCATCACCGTGGTCAGTGACTTCCGCAGTCGCGACGTTGCAGCCGGCGGGCAAGGCGCACCACTGGTGCCAGCGTTTCACGAAGCGCTGTTTGAAAAACAGGCAGGCAACCGCGCAGTATTGAACGTCGGCGGTTTCAGCAACCTCAGCCTGATCGAACCCGGCCAACCCGTAGCCGGTTTCGACTGCGGCCCCGGGAACGTACTACTGGACGCGTGGATTCATCAGCAACGCGGCGAAAACTTTGATCGTGACGGCCAATGGGCAGCCAGCGGCCAAGTCGAGCCTGTTCTGTTGAAAGCGCTACTCAGTGATCCGTTCTTCGTGACCAAAGGCCCGAAGAGCACCGGCCGTGAAGTGTTCAATCTGCCATGGCTGACACAGCATCTTTCGCATTTGCCGACCTTCGCCGCCGAGGACGTGCAAGCAACGCTGCTTGAGCTGACCGCGCTGACCATCGTCGAATCATTGCAAAGCGCCCAGGCGGATACCCGAGAGTTGCTGGTCTGCGGCGGCGGTGCGCACAACGCCACGCTGATGAAGCGCCTGGCCGCCCTGCTGCCAAACGCGAACGTCAGCAGCACCGCCACTCATGGCGTTGACCCGGACTGGGTCGAAGCCATGGCCTTCGCCTGGCTGGCTCATTGCTGCCTGGAAGGCATCGCGGCCAATCGCCCAAGCGTCACCGGCGCTCGCGGCCTGCGCGTACTCGGCGCCATCTACCCGGCCTGAACGCCAGACAGCAAAACGCCGCAGAGCCCTGAGGCCATGCGGCGTTTGTAATGCGGTGAATCGCGATCAGATCGAGAACGAAGAGCCGCAACCACACGTGGTGCTGGCATTCGGGTTCTTGATCACGAAACGCGAACCTTCCAGACCTTCCTGATAATCCACCTCGGCGCCTGCCAGGTACTGGAAGCTCATCGGATCGACGACCAGGCTCACGCCCTCGCGCTCGACGATGGTGTCGTCATCGGCCACTTCTTCATCGAAGGTGAAGCCGTACTGAAAACCTGAACAACCGCCGCCCGTAACGAATACGCGCAGCTTCAAGCGATCATTCCCCTCTTCATCGACCAGGCTCTTCACCTTGTGCGCGGCACCGTGGGTAAATTGCAAAGCCGTGGGGGTGAAGGATTCGACGCTCATGCTGACTATCTCCCGGCGTTACGCCGCCATAATGCGTGATGACGCGCATTATCCGCTTCTCCTAGAAAAGCGGTCAACTATTGTTACGGTATATCAATAAACCCGATTGCCGGTTCGAAACGCAAAAAGGCCCGTTCAACGGGCCTTTTTGCTGAGCGGGCTGAAGCCTTACGGCAGCATGCCGGCGTGCGACAAGCCCAGACGCTCATCCAGACCGAACAGGATGTTCAGGTTCTGCACCGCCTGACCCGACGCACCTTTTACCAGGTTATCGATGACCGACAACACCACCACCAGGTCACCGTCCTGAGGACGATGCACGGCGATGCGGCAGACGTTGGCGCCGCGCACGCTGCGAGTTTCCGGGTGGCTGCCTGCTGGCATCACATCAACGAACGGCTCGTTGGCATAACGCTTTTCAAACAGCGCCTGCAGATCCACCGAACGATCCACGACCGTCGCGTAGAGCGTCGAGTGAATGCCGCGAATCATCGGCGTCAGGTGCGGAACGAAGGTCAGGCCGACATCCTTTCCTGCAGCACGGCGCAGACCCTGGCGAATTTCCGGCAAGTGACGGTGACCTTTCACGGCGTAGGCCTTCATGCTTTCCGACGTCTCGGCGTACAGCGAACCTACGGCAGCACCACGACCGGCACCGCTGACGCCGGATTTGCAGTCAGCGATCAAGCGCGTGGTATCGGCCAGACCGGCTTCGAGCAATGGCAGGAAACCCAATTGCGTAGCCGTTGGATAGCAGCCCGGTACGGCGATCAGGCGAGCCTGCTTGATCTGCTCGCGATTGACTTCCGGCAAGCCGTAGACCGCTTCTTCCAGCAGCTGCGGCGCACCGTGCGGCTGGCCGTACCACTTGGCCCACTCATCGGCATCTTGCAGACGGAAGTCCGCCGACAGGTCGATGACCTTGGTTCCGGCCGCCAGCAGTTCACCGGCCAGCGCATGGGCGACACCGTGAGGCGTGGCGAAGAACACCACGTCGCAGGCGCCCAGGGTCTTGATGTCCGGAACGCTGAACGCCAGGCCGTCGTAATGGCCGCGCAGGTTCGGATACATATCAGCCACGGCCAGACCGGCCTCGGATCGGGAAGTGATCACCACCACTTCTGCCTGCGGATGCTGTGCCAACAGACGCAGCAGTTCGACACCGGTGTAACCCGTGCCGCCGACGATACCGACCTTGACCATAAACCTGCCCTCAACGAACCCACTGGAAAGCCGTCGATAATAGGGCCCGTATCGCCCTGCGACAACCGTCAAGGTGACGTGCGGACGCTCTACCCTCTACTATCTTCGCTACCGTGAACCTGGGAATAACTAAAAATGCTTTATCTGTGGCTCAAAGCGCTTCATATCATCAGCATGGTCTGCTGGTTTGCCGGCCTGTTTTACTTGCCGCGCCTGTTCGTCTATCACGCCCAAAGCGAAGACACCGTCAGCAAGGAACGCTTCAGCCTGATGGAGCGCAAGCTGTATCGCGGCATCATGGGCCCGGCGATGATCGCCACGCTGGTTTTCGGCATTGCGCTGATTGGGCTGAACCCAGGCATATTCAGCCAAGGTGCCTGGATTCACGCCAAATTGACGCTGGTGGTGATCCTGATCGGCTACCACCACATGTGCGGCGCACAGGTGAAACGATTTGCCCGTGGCGAAAACACCCGCAGCCATGTCTTTTATCGCTGGTTCAATGAAGTGCCTGTTCTGATATTGCTGGCTATCGTAATTCTGGTCGTCGTTCGGCCGTTCTAACTTCAATCGGCATCACTCACCGGGGTACTTCCAATGTCGCTGCCCGCTTTGCTCGAACAACGTTTGCGTCTGCCCGTGGTGGCTGCGCCGATGTTCCTGATTTCCAACCCGCAACTGGTACTCGCCTGCTGCCGTAATGGCGTGGTCGGCAGCTTCCCCGCGCTGAACCAGCGTGAGAGCAGCGGCTTCAAGGCCTGGCTGGAAGAGATCGAAGCAGGGTTGGCGACACTGGAAAACCCGGCGCCTTACGCCGTGAACCTGATCGTCCACAACAGTAACCCGCGCCTGCAAGCGGACCTGGAGATCTGCATCGAGCACAAGGTACCGATCGTGATCACCAGCCTTGGCGCCGTTAAAGAACTGGTCGACGCAGTCCACGGCTACGGCGGCCTGGTGTTCCATGACGTAACGACTCGTCGCCACGCAGAGAAAGCAGCGGAGGCTGGCGTAGATGGCTTGATCGCCGTTGCCGCAGGCGCCGGTGGACATGCGGGTACCTGGAGCCCGTTTTCGCTGATTGCCGAGATCCGCCAGTTCTTCGACAAGACGCTGTTGCTGGCCGGCTGCCTCAATCACGGTCACGAGATACTCGCGGCACAATTGCTCGGTGCGGACCTGGCCTACTTCGGTACGCGATTTATCGGCACCACCGAAAGCAATGCGCCTGAGGCCTACAAGGAGATGCTGCTGACATCCAGAGCGGCAGACATCATCCATACTCCAGCGGTGTCGGGTGTTCCGGCGAGCTTCATGCGCCAAAGCCTGGAAGCGGCCGGTTTCGATATGGCGGCGTTGCAAAACAAAGGCGAGGTCAACTTCGGCTCCAAACTCAAGCCATTGAGCGATGAAGCCAAGGCCTGGAAAACCGTGTGGTCCGCCGGCCAGGGCGTCGGTGAGATCGACGATTTGCCGAGTGTGGATCAATTGGTCGCCCGGCTGGACGCTGAATACCGCCAGGCGCTGGAGCTGGCAGCACAACTGCCGAAACGCTGGCCGCGTTAGCAGGAAATTTGGCCAGTCATCCTCGACTGGCCTTACACTCCGGGCTCGCAACTCTCTAACTATTCAAACACTCGCGACAAGGATGCCTCGCAATGAGCGACAACCGTTTCAAGATCGTATTCGACGGCGCTCTGCTGCCGGGGATCGACCTCACCACCGCCAAACTCAATCTGGCGGCGTTGTACAAAAGCGAAGTGGCAGCCGTCGAACGGCTGTTCAACGGACAGGCTGTTACGCTCAAGCAAGGCCTGTCGCAAACTGACGCGCAAACCTACCTTCAGGCGCTGACGAAAACCGGCATCAACGCCCGCATCGAAGCCGAGCCCTCGATTGAACTGAACCTGGCCGACGCACACCACCACGCCCCCGCCAGCAGTAAACCCGCGTTCGCAGAACCGGAGTCGCCGTACGCACCACCTCAGGCCAGGGTCGGCGAAAACCTGCCGCCGTTCGGCACGCTCAAGCCTTTTGGCGTCGAAGGACGCATCGGCCGTTTGCGCTATCTGGCCTGGACCATGGTGCTGACGCTGGTCATGCTCGGCGTCGGATCGGTCGTCGCCATTTTCGCCATCGCCCTGATCGCCAGCGATTCGACCGCAGGCCTGATTGTCGGCGGCCTGGTGGTGGTGCTCCTGTGCATCGCCATCGCGGTCGTCAGCATTCAGATCAGCGTTCAGCGCCTGCACGACATCGGCTGGTCCGGCTGGCTCTGGCTGCTCAATCTCGTGCCGTTCGTGGGCAGCTTCTTTCCGTTTGTGATCATGTGTGTGCCGGGCAACACCATCGCCAATCGCTACGGCCCACCACCACCGCCAAACACCACGGCAGTCAAAGTGCTGTCTTCGCTGTGGGTGGTATTCATTGCCATCGTCTTTGTCGGTGTATTGGCCGGCGCTTTCAGTGCGATCCAGCAAGAGTACGAAGACGCTGCCGGACTCAGTTATGACAGCAGCTCACTAACCACCGAAGAAGTGGAAGTCGAGCCCGCCGCAGAGGCTGAAGAAGTGCCGGATAGCGCAGACGAGGAAGCCCAATAAGCCCGGCCCCTGTAGACTCTGCGAAAGAATGAACAGCGCTCCCCGCCCGTGACACCTGCGTCGCAGGCGCGGAGCTGTTGCGATGGAGAACTGCATGACCCGTTACGCTCTGATCACTGGCGCTTCCAGCGGCATCGGCCTGGCGATGGCCGAAGCGCTGGCCCGCCGTGGCCGCAGCCTGATTCTGGTGGCCCGACAGCGTGATCAGCTGGAAAGTATTGCAATTGAACTGACCCAACGTTTTGGCGTGGAGGTGTTGTTCCGCGCCTGCGACCTCGGCGAGCCGCTGCGCCTGTCCGGATTTCTGCTGGAACTGGAAGAAGGCGACCGGCAGATCGACTTGCTGGTGAACTGCGCCGGCATCGGCACCTGCGGCCCGTTTCTGGCGCAGGACTGGATGACCGAACAAGACCTGATCGAAGTGAACATTCTGGCCCTCACTCGCCTGTGCCATGCCATCGGCAACAGCATGGCCTTACAAGGCGGCGGGCAGATTTTGAACGTCGCCTCGGTTGCAGCGTTCCATCCCGGCCCGTGGATGAGCACTTACTACGCCAGCAAAGCCTATGTGCTGCACTTTTCCGAAGGGTTGCGCGTCGAGCTGAAGAAATGCGCAGTCAAGGTTTCCGTACTCTGCCCCGGCCCGACCCGCACCGCGTTTTTCCGCACCGCACAACTGAACAGCGACAAACTGGTCGACAGCAAACTGCTGATGAGTCCGGAGGAAGTCGCGCTCTATACCGTGCGGGCTCTGGATAAGAATCGCGCCATTATTATTCCGGGCCGGCTGAACCGCTGGTTCGCTTTCCTGCCACGGCTCGGCTCACGCTGGCTGATCAGGACCATCACTGGCATGGTCAACAAGGCCTATTGCCCGCGCTGACCTGGCTTCAAGGCAAAAGGCTGGGCTCGGGGATCACCCATGAGTACACTCAGGCCAGCCCAAACAACGGAGAAAACAGCTGTGGATACTCTGTTCACCAAGATCATCAACCGGGAAATCCCGGCGAAGATCATTTACGAGGACGACCAGGTACTGGCCTTCCACGACATCGCCCCGCAGGCACCGGTGCATTTTCTGGTGATCCCGAAGAAACCGGTGCGCACCTTGAACGACCTCACCGAGGACGACAAGGCATTGGCCGGGCATATTCTGTTCACTGCCCAGCGTCTGGCACTGGAACTGGGCTGCGAAAAAGGTTTTCGCGTTGTCATGAACTGCAATGAAGAAGGTGGGCAGACTGTCTACCACATTCATATGCATGTGCTGGGTCAGCGTCAGATGCACTGGCCGCCGGGTTGATTGCCTCCCCGCCCTCGTAGGAGCCGGCTTGCTGGCGATGGCGTCATCGAGACCGCCATCGCCAGCAAGCCGGCTCCTACAGTTGCAGCCTGCGTCGCAATGACCCAGCGCAAACCTTCCCCGGCCGATTGGGTTAAACTGGCCGCCGAGATTCCTCCCGGAGATCAGCATGACTACCCAACGTCACTACTCGCCCATTGACCGTCTTCTGCTGCAAGCCGATGCCGCGATGCGTACCCTGCTGCCCTTCAGCGGCCAGCCGTACCGTCCGTCCCCTGCGATCGTGCAGCCGGAAACGCAAATGAGCGACGAAGACACCCGGCACGTCGCCGGTCTGATGCGCATCAACCATACCGGCGAAGTCTGCGCCCAGGCGCTGTATCAAGGGCAGGCACTGACCGCCAAGTTGCCGCAGGTGCGCGCCGCCATGGAACATGCTGCTGAAGAAGAAATCGACCATCTGGTCTGGTGCGAGCAACGCATCAAGCAGTTGGGCAGCCATACCAGCATTCTCAATCCGCTGTTCTACGGCATGTCGTTCGGGATTGGTGCGGTGGCCGGGTTGATCAGCGACAAGGTCAGCCTGGGTTTCGTTGCGGCTACCGAGCATCAGGTGTGCAAGCACTTGAACGAACACCTTGAGCAACTGCCGGCCGAGGACGAAAAGTCCCGGGCGATTCTTGAGCAGATGCGTGTTGATGAAGAGCAACATGCCGAAAGTGCGCTGGAGGCTGGGGGCTTTCGTTTTCCGGCGCCGGTGAAGTTCGGGATGAGCTTGATGGCCAAGGTGATGACCAAGAGTACTTATCGGATCTGATTTCAGGTTTTTTGTAGGAGCGAGCCTGCTCGCGATAAACCGGAGGGCAACGCGTTTATCCAGAAAACACGCGTTATCGTTAACGTCCATCGCGAGCAAGCTTGTTCCTACAAGGGCAAGAAACAAAAAAGGCGACTGCCGTGAGGGAGTCGCCTTTTTTTGTGCTCGCGAGAATCTTAGGTCGGCATGTTGCGTGCGTAGAAGATTTCGAGCATTTCGTGTTTCACACGATCCGTCACTTGGGCGCGTTGCTCAGGGGACAGGTTGTTGGTCGCGTCGCCGAACAGGTAGTTATCCAGTTCGAAGTTCTTCAACAGCATTTTGGTGTGGAACAGGTTTTCCTGGTACACGTTCACGTCGGTCATCTGGTACGCGTCGCGGGTGTCTTCGGACAGGTAGTTCTGGATCGAGTTGATCTCGTGATCGATGAAGTGCTTGTTGCCTTCGACGTCACGGGTGAAACCGCGCACACGATAATCCACGGTCACGATGTCCGAATCGAACTGGTGAATCAGGAAGTTGAGCGCTTTAAGCGGTGAAATGACGCCACAGGTCGACACGTCAATGTCCACACGGAAGGTCGCAATACCGTCGTCCGGATGGATTTCCGGGTAGGTGTGCACCGTGATGTGGCTCTTGTCGAGGTGGGCCAGGATGATTTCGGGCAACGGGCCCGGAGACTCTTCGATCTGGCTGTCGGTCGGGGTCACCGGCTCTTCAGAGATCAGAATCGTGACGCTGGCGCCTTGTGGGTCGTAGTCCTGACTGGCAATGTTCAGGATGTTGGCACCAATGATATCGACAACTTCCGTGAGGATCTGCGTCAGGCGTTTCGCGTTGTACTCTTCATTGATGTACTCGACGTAAGCCTGCTGGTCTTGCGGGGTTTCCGCGTAGCAGATGTCATAGATGTTGAAGCTCAAGGTCTTTGTCAGGTTATTGAACCCGTGGAGCTTGAGTTTGCTTTTCACCGTTAAAAACTCTCTATGTATTGCGGCCCGGGCCGCGTGATCAAGCATGCCCGTCAGATGCGAACGACGCACCTGCGTAGGACGGTTAACACCTCTTCGCGATGGCGATTTTGGTTGTCTGTTCGGGCGAGCGGCCTGTCGGTTGACGGACCACTACCCTGAAAAAAGTGGCGCATTATGCAGACGTCAGCTTGGGATCGCCAGAGTCTGCACCGCTTTTATGATAGTTGAATGTCGAATCAACCGAGTTCGATGATTTCGTAGTCGTGGGTAATCGCGACACCCGCCGCGCCGAGCATGATCGAGGCCGAGCAATACTTCTCGGCAGACAGCTCGATGGCGCGCTTGACCTGGGCTTCTTTCAGCCCACGGCCCTTGACCACGAAGTGCATGTGGATCTTGGTGAAGACCTTCGGGTCCTCGGTCGCGCGCTCGGCTTCGAGGAAGGCTTCGCAGCTTTCGACGGCCTGACGGGACTTCTTGAGAATGCTGACCACGTCGAAATTGCTGCAACCGCCGACACCCAGCAGGAGCATTTCCATCGGCCGGACACCCAGGTTACGACCACCGGCATCGGGCGGACCGTCCATGACCACGACATGACCGCTACCGGATTCGCCGAGGAACATGGCTTCGCCAGCCCATTGGATGCGTGCCTTCATCGCCAAGACTCCACTGTATAAAAAAGGGTCGCCAGCTTAGCACAGGGCCCTGGATTGACAGCGCTCGCCGTCCTAGGACAGAACCTTTTGCTTTGTAGGTAAAATCTCGAATATTGCAGGAAGTGTCTGTTAAGCTGGCGCCAATTCGCTGGCGCATTGCCAGCTTTGTAGCAACCTCAGTGCCTCATAAAAAAACCAAACACACCGTGCAGTCTTTCCGGGATACAACCATGGTTGCTATTGCCCCTACACCCAAGATCAAGAACCTCGACAAACTGTTGATGCATTGCCAGCGCCGTCGCTATGCGGCCAAGAGCAATATCATTTGCGCCGGCGACCGCTCGGAGACGCTGTTCTTCATCATCAAAGGCTCGGTCACCATCCTGATCGAGGATGATGACGGCCGTGAGATGATCATTGCCTACCTGAACTCCGGGGACTTCTTCGGCGAGTTGGGTCTGTTTGAACAGGCCGGTCTCGAACAGGAACGCAGCGCCTGGGTGCGCGCCAAGATCGAGTGCGAAGTCGCGGAAATCAGCTACGCCAAATTCCGCGAGCTGTCCCAGCAAGACCCGGACATTCTTTACGTACTTAGCGGACAAATCGCACAACGCCTGCGCAACACCACGCGCAAAGTCGGAGACCTCGCATTCTTCGACGTGACAGGCCGCGTTGCCCGTTGCCTGCTGGAATTGTGCAAACAGCCCGATGCGATGACCCACCCCGATGGCATGCAGATCAAGGTGACCCGTCAGGAAATCGGGCGGATTGTCGGGTGTTCCCGGGAGATGGTCGGTCGCGTCCTTAAAGATCTGGAAGAACGCAACCTGGTGGACGTCAAAGGCAAGACCATGGTGGTCTTCGGGACGCGCTAAGCCTTGAACATGTCTGCCAGCAACTGGCGATAGAGTGCATCGAGCCGTGCCAATGCGTCAGGTGCGGCGAACTTCTCATGGAGCGCGATGTGGCTTTCGGCACGGACCCGTTGCTCCAGGCCGCACGCCTCATTGAAGCGATTGACCGCCGCGACCATTGATTCGCGCTCGTTATCCAGCAACAACGCACCGTGCACCAATCCGACCGGGCGCGTGCCGCCCTTGCTCTGGCGCCAGCGCTGGGCGGTGCCGACCATCTTGCGACCGTCGAGATTGACGTTGAAACGGCCATCGCAAAATGCGCCGTCGATTTCGCCCAGGGACGAAACGCCGCCCAGTTCATCCAGCAACTGACAGATCGGATCGCAAAGTCGGCGATAGGCGGTTTCGATGCGGTTCTGGTCGCCCTCGCTACGCGGCGGCGCGTAGACCAGTGCGATGTTGATGGTCGAGGCCGATTGCGGCACGGGCTCGCCACCGGTTTCACGCAACAGCACAGGCCAACCGGCAGCGGCGGAGACTTCGCAAGCGTGATCGAAACCGGGCAGGCGATTCAAGCGGCGTGGCATGACCAGTGCGCGATCGCTTGGCTGCCAGAACAACAGGCCAAACTCGGCGTCGCTGGTGCAAACATGGGCCAGCAGGTCCTGTTCGGCGAGCAAACCCGCTTCGACAGTCAGTGAGGTAGGCTTGAACATGAACAACTCCTTAAGACCTAAGGTCTTTGGGGAATTTTGAGAGCCTCTTCGCGAGCAAGCCCGCTCCCACATTGGAATGCATTTCAAATGTGGGAGCGGGCTTGCTCGCGAATGGGGACACCAAGGTTTTTCTATCTGCACTCAGTCGAGTGTAGAACCGCTGACCGGAACACCACGCTCCGGGAAGAACAGGCGCTGAAGCTCGGTGCCCGGGCTTTCGGCGCGCATGAACGCTTCGCCGACCAGGAACGCATACACGTCGCTGATTTCCATCAGTTCGACATCGGCCCGATTGAGGATGCCGCTTTCAGTGATCACCAAACGGTCACGCGGAATCCGCGGCAACAGGTCGAGAGTGGTTTCGAGGCTGACTTCGAAGGTGTGCAGGTTGCGGTTGTTCACGCCGACCAGCGGCGTGTCGAGGGTTTTCAAGGCCCGCTCCAGTTCGTCGCCGTCATGGACTTCCACCAGCACGTCGAGGCCAACGCTTTTTGCCACCGCCGCCAGCTCGGCCATTTTCACGTCGTCCAGTGCGGAGACGATCAACAGCACGCAGTCGGCGCCCAATGCACGGGCTTCGACGATCTGATACGGGTCGATCATGAAATCCTTGCGGATCACCGGCAGTTTGCACGCCGCCCGGGCCTGTTGCAGATACGCATCTGCGCCCTGGAAATAATCGATATCGGTCAGCACCGACAGGCAGGTCGCGCCGCCCTTCTCGTAGCTCCTGGCGATATCGGCAGGAACGAAGTTCTCGCGAATCACGCCTTTGCTCGGCGAAGCTTTCTTGATTTCAGCAATGACCGCTGGCTGCTTTAGCTTGGCCTGCGCCAGCAATGCCTTGGCAAAACCACGGGGTGCATCGGCCGCCTTGGCCAGACTTTCCAGCTCGGCCAGGCTCACACGAGCGCTACGCTCGGCGACTTCCTGGACTTTGCGCGCCAGAATGTTTTCCAGAACCGTCGGTACACTCATCCCTCATTCTCCACTTTGAATACCGCGGTAAATGCACCCAACTCCTCAAGTTTTTCCCGAGCGAGGCCTGTGTGCAGCGCATCGTGCGCCAGGGCAACGCCTTCTTTCAAACTGGTCGCCAGGTCGGCGGCATAGAGTGCAGCACCGGCATTGAGCACGATCATCTCGGCAGCTTTCTGACCGCTCTCGGTCTTGCGCTTGCCCAGGGCATCGCGAATAAGCTCAAGCGAAGCGGCCGGGCTTTCCACCGCCAGGCCGTGCAGGCTCTGGCTCTTCATGCCCAAATCTTCCGGCTCGACCCAATACTCGGTAATCTGATCATTCTTCAATTCCGCCACGTAGGTCGGCGCAGCCAGACTGAATTCGTCCAGGCCGTCTTTCGAGTTCACCACCAGCACATGCTTGCTGCCCAGACGTTGCAAGACTTCGGCCAATGGCCGGCACAACGCCTGGCTGAACACGCCCACCACCTGATGTTTCACGCCAGCCGGATTCGTAAGCGGGCCGAGCATATTGAACAGGGTACGCAGACCAAGATCCTTGCGCGGGCCGGCGGCGTATTTCATGGCTTTGTGATGAGTCTGGGCAAACATGAAACCGATGCCGACGTTGTCGATGCAACGCGCCACCTGAACCGGCGTCAGGTTCAGATAGATGCCCGCCGCCTCCAGCAGATCGGCGCTGCCGCTTTTACCCGAGACCGCACGGTTACCGTGCTTGGCCACAGTGCAACCGGCGGCTGCCACCACAAAGGAAGAAGCCGTCGAGACGTTGAAAATGTTCGCCCCATCGCCGCCGGTGCCGACCACATCAACCACGCCGTCGAGGGTCTTCAGTTCGACCTTGTCCGCCAGCTCGCGCATGACCGACACGGCGCCGACGATCTCGTCGATGCTTTCGCTCTTCATGCGCATGGCCATCATGAACGCGCCGATCTGCGCGTCCGTGCATTGACCGGTCATGATCTCGCGCATCACATCGCGCATTTCATCGGTGCTGAGGTCGAGTTGATCGACGATACGGCTGAGGGCTGTCTTGATATTCATGGGAAGTCCTTAGCGCGTGCCGCCGGTTTGTTTGAGGAAGTTGGCGAACAGCTCGTGGCCCTGTTCGGTCAGGATAGACTCAGGGTGGAACTGCACACCTTCGATGTTCAGCGTCTTGTGGCGCAGGCCCATGATTTCGTCGACCGAACCGTCTTCAAGCTGAGTCCAGGCGGTCAGCTCCAGGCAGTCCGGCAAGGTTTCGCGCTTGACGATCAGCGAGTGATAACGCGTGACGGTCAGCGGATGGTTCAGGCCTTCGAAGACACCTTTGTCCTCGTGGAACACCGGGCTGGTCTTGCCGTGCATCACCTGGCGGGCACGAACCACATCGCCGCCGAAGGCCTGGCCGATGGATTGATGACCCAGGCACACGCCGAGAATCGGCAGTTTGCCGGCGAAATGCTTGATGACGTCAATCGAGACGCCCGCTTCGGTCGGCGTGCAAGGACCGGGCGACACAACGATGCGCTCAGGGTTGAGGGCTTCGATTTCGGCAACGGTCAGTTCATCGTTGCGCACGACTTTGACCTGGGAGCCTAGCTCACCGAGGTATTGCACAACGTTGTAGGTAAAAGAGTCGTAGTTATCGATCATCAGCAACATGGCTTGAGAACCTCTTGAATTCACGGACTATAAAGGCTGCCTTCGAATGAGCGACCCGCAGCGCTTTGTCAGCCAAAGCGACATGGCATACGGGTCACGTTCATCGGTCAGCTTTCCGGGGTTTGTTCAGCCAGGG
This sequence comes from Pseudomonas sp. GM60, assembly GCF_000282415.1. Taxonomy (NCBI): domain Bacteria; kingdom Pseudomonadati; phylum Pseudomonadota; class Gammaproteobacteria; order Pseudomonadales; family Pseudomonadaceae; genus Pseudomonas; species Pseudomonas sp. GM60. The sequence continues at coordinate 53,747 of NZ_AKJI01000035.1, read as the reverse complement.
CGACTGCGCGGAACATGGCACGACGCTTGTTCAGGGTTTCTTCCCATTCCAGCGCCGGCACCGAGTCGGCAACGATGCCGCCACCGGCCTGCACGTGCAGTTCGCCGTTCTTGATCACGGCGGTGCGGATCGCAATCGCCGTGTCCATGTTGCCGTTCCAGGCAAAGTAACCGACCGCGCCGCCATAGACGCCACGCTTGACCGGCTCCAGTTCGTCAATGATTTCCATCGCGCGAATCTTCGGTGCGCCGGACAAGGTGCCCGCCGGCAGGATCGCCCGCAATGCGTCCATCGCCGTCAGCCCGGCTTTCAGTTGCCCGGTGACGTTGGAAACAATGTGCATCACGTTGGAGTAACGCTCGATAACCATTTTCTCGGTGAGCTTCACCGAGCCGATTTCCGATACGCGACCGGTGTCGTTACGACCCAGGTCGATCAGCATCAGGTGTTCGGCGATTTCCTTGTCGTCGGAGAGCAGGTCTTTCTCCAGCGCCAGGTCTGCCTCTTCGTTGGCTCCACGTGGGCGAGTACCAGCAATTGGGCGAACGGTGATCAGATTGTCTTCGACCCGCACCAGCACTTCCGGTGAACTGCCGACGACGTGGAAGTCGCCGAAGTTGAAGAAGTACATATAAGGCGTCGGGTTGAAGCAACGCAGCGCCCGATACAGATCAATCGGCGCCGCCTTGAAGTCGATCGACATGCGCTGGGACGGCACGACCTGCATGCAGTCACCGGCCAGGATGTATTCCTTGATGGTGTCGACGGCTTTTTCGTAATCGTCCTGGGTGAAACTGGAGCGGAACACCGGATCAGCCGATTGTTGCTTGCTGAAGTCCAGGCCTCGGCGCGGGGTGATTGGCTGACGGAGTTTTTCCAGCAGCGCTTGCAGGCGCGCCTGACCTTGCTCGAAGGCATCGTCTTGCGACGGGTCGGCCAGGACAATTGCGTGCATTTTGCCGGCGAGGTTGTCGAACACCACCACCGCATCGGACACCATCAGCAGAATGTCCGGCACGCCCAGCGGATCGGGGTTCGGGCACTTGCCCAGACGCTTTTCCACATAGCGCACGCAGTCGTAACCGAAGTAACCCACCAGGCCGCCGTTGAAGCGTGGCAGGCCGGGGATGCTCGGTACGTTGTAACGGGCTTTGAATTCTTCGACGAACGCCAGCGGGTCTTCCGCTTCATGGCTTTCGATCTCGACGCCGTCATGGGTCACGCTGATGTGATGGTCATGAGCCCGCAGCACGGTGCGGCACGGCAGGCCGATGATCGAGTAACGGCCCCACTTCTCCCCGCCCTGCACGGATTCGAGCAGGTAGGAATTGGGCTCGTCGGCCAGTTTCAGGTAGATCGACAGCGGCGTGTCGAAGTCGGCCAGGGTTTCGCAAGCAAGCGGGATGCGGTTATAGCCGGCAGCGGCCAAACGCAGGAATTCTTCGCGGATCATGGGGTAGCCTCGTGGCTTGAGGTGCTAACAGTCAGGTATGCAAACGCGCCGGTAGACCGGCCAGGAACAAGTCAGGCGCGCCAACGCCAGCGGGCCAGGGCCTTGATGACTTTCATCCAGAGTTTGCGGGTGACCACCACGATGGCGTTTCCAGAAGGGGGTTGAACAGCGTCGGTCAACGTTATCTCAGCGGCCGGATCCAGGCAACCGGGAATTAGCTTGCGCAGGTCGTCGATGACCAGCGCCGGCGACTCTTCGGCAATCGGCCGACCGTGGTTATAGCCATAACTGAGGGCCACGCACTTGACCCCCGCCGCTTTTGCCGCCAGCACATCGCTGCGCGAATCGCCGACAAACAGCGATTGCGACGCCGGGATGTTGGCCATTTTCATCACGAAAAACAGCGCAGCCGGGTCGGGTTTCTTCTGCGGTAGGGTATCGCCGCCGATGATCCATTTGAAATAGCGGCCGATTTTCATCTGATCCAGCAACGGCGCGACGAAGCGCTCCGGCTTGTTGGTGATCAGCGCCATCTCCACGCCTTGCTTGTTCAGCCACTTGAGGGTGTCACGCACGCCGGGGTAAACCACCGTCAGGTCGTGACCGTCCTCGTAAAAGCCGTTGAACAATTCCAGGGCATGTTCAGCCTCGACATCATCGACACCTTCGGCGTCGATGTGATTGGCCAGGGCCCGGCGCACCAGCATGTGCACGCCGTTGCCGACCCAGTCACGCACCGATTCGATGCCGACAGGCTGGCGCCCGAGTTTGAGCAGCATGTTATCCACCGCCGCGGCGAGGTCAGGGACCGAATCGACCAGCGTGCCGTCCAGATCGAACATCACCAGCCGTGGCAGACGCCCCGGGAACAGCTGCTCAAAGCCACTCATGGACGGGCCAGCGCCAGTTCGGAACGCATCTTCTCGATGACTTCCTGGTAGTTCGGCGCGTTGAAGATCGCCGAGCCGGCCACGAAGGTATCGGCGCCAGCAGCCGCGATTTCACGAATGTTGTTCACGTTCACGCCGCCGTCGATTTCCAGGCGGATGTCACGGCCCGAGGCATCGATCAATGCGCGTGCTTCACGCAGCTTGTCGAGGGTGCCGGGGATGAACTTCTGCCCGCCGAAGCCAGGGTTGACGCTCATCAGCAGGATCATGTCGACCTTGTCCATCACGTACTTGAGCACGTCCAGCGGGGTCGCCGGGTTGAACACCAGGCCCGACTTGCAGCCGCCTTCGCGGATCAGTTGCAGGGAACGGTCGACGTGCTGCGAGGCTTCCGGGTGGAAGGTTATGTAAGTCGCGCCGGCCTCGATGAAGTCGCCAACGATGCGATCCACCGGGCTGACCATCAGGTGCGCGTCGATCGGCGCGGTTACGCCGTACTTGCGCAGCGCGGCACAGACCATCGGGCCGATGGTCAGGTTCGGCACGTAGTGGTTGTCCATGACATCGAAGTGCACGAAGTCGGCGCCGGCGGCCAGAACGTTGTCCACTTCTTCACCCAGGCGGGCGAAGTCGGCGGAGAGAATCGACGGAGCAATTACGAAGGGCTGCATGACGCACCTTTTCTGAGCAGAATCACGATGGCGCGCATTGTATACCTCATGCTTTGACGCGCGCACCGTAAGGACGATGATCAGTAGGCCGCGCGGTAGATCTTCTCGATATCAATCGCACTCAATTTGCGTGGATTGTTGCGCATCAAGCGCTCGATACCCGCTGCTTCCAGGGCCAAGGCCGGAATCGCATCCTCTGGAACACCGAAACTGCGCAGGCCCGACGGGATTTCTACCGCTGAGCACAACGCGGTCATCGCCTCGACGGCTTTGTCCGCGGCGTCATTGGCGCTCAGATGAGCGGTCTTCACGCCCATGGCTTCGGCAATATCCTGCATGCGCTCGACGCAGGCCATCTTGTTCCAGTTCATGACGTACGGCAGCAACAAGGCGTTGCTGACACCGTGGGCGATGTTGAAACGCCCGCCCAGCGGATACGCCAGCGCATGCACCGCGCCGACCCCGGCATTGCCGAACGCCATGCCGGCCATCAGGCTGGCGGTGGCCATGTCTTCACGCGCCTGCAGATTGGAGGGATTGGCGTAGGCCTTGGGTAACGCCTGGGTGATCAACTTGATCGCGCCGATGGCCAGCGCGTCGGTAATCGCTGAAGCATTGAGGGACAAATAGGATTCGATGGCGTGCACCAGCGCATCGACGCCACTGGCGGCGGTGACACTGCGCGGGCAGGTCAGGGTCATTTGCGGGCTGACCAGCGCCACGTCGGGCAACAGATAGTCGCTGATGATGCCCTTTTTCAGCTGCGCGACCTTGTCGGAGAGGATCGCGACGTTGGTCACTTCCGAGCCGGTGCCGGCGGTGGTCGGGATGGCGATCAGCGGCGGCCCCTTGCGCGGCACCTGGTCGATGCCGAACAGATCCTCCAGCGCGCCGTGATAACCGGCATACGCGGCAACACTTTTGGCGATGTCGATCGCGCTGCCGCCGCCCAGGCCGATCAGCCCGTCGTGCCCGCCTTCGCGGTAAACGCGCATGCAGTCTTCGACGATGGCGATTTCCGGGTCTGGCAGTACACGGTCGAAAATCTCGTAGCTACGGTCCCCCAACTGCGCGAGCGCCAGCTCCACCGTGCCGGATTTGACCAGCGCGGCGTCGGTGACGATCAGCGGGTTGTCGATGTCCAGGCGCGTGAGCTCGGCGGACAGTTGCTCGATGGCAGCTGCGCCGGTGATCAGTTTGTGTGCGATTTTGAAAGAGGAAAGACTCATCGTGCGCAGCCTCTTATAGATAGGGGAGCTGGGCACAATAGTAGCTGGGGATTGGGGTTTGTCTGCTATTCAGGGTGTGAATGATCAAACATCCTGAATACCACCGAAAACACCTGTAGGAGCGAGCCTGCTCGCGATGGACTTGAAAACGCCGCTGGGTGTCAGGCTTCCAGCGTTATCGTTGACAACCATCGCGAGCAGGCTCGCTCCTACAGGTGATCGGTGTCAGACCTGGGCGGTGCGCAGTTTTTCGCTGCGGCCACGCAGCCATTCCAGGGTCAGCAGCAGGATCACCGAGAAGGCGATCAGCAGCGTTGCCGCGGCGGCAATCGTCGGGCTGAGGTTTTCGCGGATACCGCTGAACATCTGCCGTGGCAAGGTCGCTTGCTCGGGACCGGCGAGGAACAACGTCACCACCACTTCATCGAACGAGGTTGCGAAGGCAAACAGCGCACCGGAGATCACACCCGGAGCAATCAGCGGCAAGGTCACGCGGCGGAACGCCGTCAGCGGCGAAGCACCGAGGCTGGCGGCGGCGCGCACCAGGTTGTGGTTAAACCCCTGCAACGTTGCCGACACTGTAATGATCACAAACGGCACGCCCAACACCGCGTGCACCACGATCAACGAGAAGAAGCTGTTGCCCAGGCCCAGCGGTGCAAAGAACAGATAACTCGCGACGCCGATAATCACCACCGGCACCACCATCGGCGAAATCACCAACGCCATCACCAGCGCCTTGCCCGGAAAGTCGCCCCGAGTCAGGCCAATCGCCGCCAGCGTACCGAACACCATCGCCAGCACGGTCGCCGCCGGGGCGACGATGATGCTGTTCTTCAGTGCACGCATCCATTCCGCCGAGGCGAAGAAGTCCTGATACCAGTGCAGCGAAAAACCTTGCAGCGGATACACCAGGAAACTGCCCGAGTTGAACGACAACGGGATGATCACCAACACCGGCAGAATCAGGAACAGCAAAATCAAGCCGCAGAGAATCCGCAAGCTGTAGAACCACACCCGTTCGATGGGCGACATGTAAGGACTCAGCATTTCGATTCTCCCCTTAGCTCAGGCGCAGGCGACTGGCGCCCACCAGCCAGCTGTAAATCAGATAAAGCACCACGGTCGCCAACAGCAGCAGCCCACCGAGTGCGGTCGCCATGCCCCAGTTGATGCTGGTGTTGGTGTAGAAGGCGACGAAGTAACTGACCATCTGATCGTTCGGGCTGCCCAGCAAGGCCGGGGTGATGTAGTAGCCGATGGCGAGGATGAACACCAACAGGCAACCGGCGCCGACACCGGCATAGGTCTGCGGGAAGTACACCCGCCAGAAACTGGCGAACGGGTGGCAGCCGAGGGAAATCGCGGCGCGCATGTAGGTCGGCGAGATGCCTTTCATCACGCTGTAGATCGGCAGGATCATGAACGGCAGCAGGATGTGCACCATCGAGATGTAAACCCCGGTGCGATTGAACACCAGCTCCAGCGGCTTATCGATAATGCCCATGGCCATCAGGCCGCTGTTGATCAGCCCGCCCGATTGCAGCAATACGATCCACGCGGCGACGCGCACCAGAATCGAGGTCCAGAACGGCAGCAGCACCAGGATCATCAGCAGGTTGCTTTGACGCGACGGCAGATTCGCCAGCAGGTAAGCCAACGGATAGGCGAGTACCAGGCAAATGGCGGTGATGATCAGGCCCATCCAGAAGGTGCGGGCGAAGATGTCGAGGTAAATCGCCTGATCGGGCGTGGCCGGGGCGATTTCGCCAAGGTCATCGATGCGGTGATCGACCGCTGCCAGCAAGTAGTACGGCGTGATGTTGCTGGTGTTGCGGCGCACCGCTTGCCAGTAGGCCGGGTCGCCCCAACGCTCGTCGAGCCCTTCCAGCGCGTCTTTATAAGAGGCCGGTTCGGTAGCGAACGGCAAGGCGCGGGCGGTTTTGGTCAGCAGGCTGCGATAGCCGGCCAATTCCATGTTCAAGCGCTTGGACAGGTCGCCCAGGGTCTGATTCTTGCGAGCTTCAGCGAGGTCTTCGCTGGCCGCTTTGTAAACCGGTTCAGCGGGCAGGCCACGGCCGTCCCAGCTGGCGATGGCCGCCACGGTGCGCGGCATGCCGCCGACCACTTCCGGGTTACCAACGCTTTTGTAGAGCAGCGCCACGATGGGCACCAGGAACACCAGCAACAGAAACAGCACCAATGGCGCGATCAAGGCCTGGGCCTTCCAGCGGTTGATCCGCTCGGCGTGCTTGAGCCGCTGCTTCAAGGTGGGGTCAGTGCCCGCGTTCAGGGGAATGGCGGTGGCCATGGCGTACTCCGGAAATCTTTGATCGTTACAGAGGCGGCATCCATTGACCGCGAGGCCGCCTCTGTTCTTGATAACTACACATCCCCCCCGTAGGAGCGAAGCTTGCTCGCGAAGGCAGCGTGTCAGTCAACATTGCTGTTGAATGTGCTGACGTCTTCGCGGGCGAGCCTCGCTCCTACGGGAGTCGATAAGCCCGCGGTGCGGTCTTACTTCGCAGCCCAGGAATTGAAGCGCTGTTCCAGTTGCTCGCCGTTGTCAGCCCAGAAGCTGACGTCGATCTGCACTTGGTTGGCGATGTTTTCCGGGGTGGTCGGCATGTCTTTCAGGACATCCTTGGCCAGCAACGGTACGGCTTGGGTGTTGGCCGGGCCGTAGGCGATGTTTTCCGAGTAGGTCTTCTGCTGCTGCGGCGCCACCGAGTACGCGATGAATTTCTTCGCCGCTTCAGCACGTGCCTTGTCCAGGCCTTTTGGAATGGCCCATGCGTCGAAGTCGTAGATACCGCCGTTCCACACGACTTTCAGGTTGCTTTCTTTCTGCACGGCAGCGATCCGGCCGTTGTAGGCCGAGCTCATGACCACGTCACCGGAAGCGAGGTATTGCGGCGGTTGTGCACCGGCTTCCCACCACTGGATGTTTGGTTTCAGCTCATCGAGCTTCTTGAACGCGCGGTCCTGACCGTCTTTGCCGGCCAGTACTTTGTAGACGTCTTTCGGCGCAACGCCGTCGGCCATCAGTGCGAATTCCAGGGTGTACTTGGCGCCTTTACGCAGGCCGCGCTTGCCCGGGAATTTCTTGGTGTCCCAGAAATCCACCCAGCTGGTGGGTGCGGAGGCCAACTTGTCGGCGTTGTAGGCCAACACGGTCGACCACACGAAGAAACCTACGCCGCAAGGCTGGATAGCGCCTTTGACGTAGTCTTCGGTCTTGCCGAACAGCGCCGGGTCGAGTTGCTCGAACATGTCTTCGTCGCAACCGCGGGACAGTTCTGGCGACTCAACTTCCACCAGGTCCCAGGACACGCTCTTGGTGTCGACCATGGCTTTGACCTTGGCCATCTCGCCGTTGTACTCGCCCGCTACGATCTTGCCGTTACCCGCCGCTTCCCACGGTGCGTAGAAGGCTTTGACCTGCGCGGCCTTGTTCGCCCCGCCAAAGGACACCACGGTCAGGTCCGGGCCCGCCGCCATCGCGTGTGCCGCACCGATCATGCCCATGACCAGGGCGGTGAATTTCAGGGATCTCAACATTTATTGTTCTCTCCACGTGCAGGGTTGGTTGAAGCAGGGGGCGATCAGTTCGCCTCTAGAAGTGGGTCGAGCGCGCGAACGTGTTCGACCTCCCAGCCAAGCGGTACCACGTCGCCGACAGCAAGCCCGGGATCGAGCTCGGCAATCGGTTGTTTCACGAAGAAGTCGGTCTTGCCGCAGACTTCCAGGCGAACCCGGACGTGGTCGCCCAGATAGATGAATTCCGCCACCCTCCCTGAGAAGCGGTTGACACAGGACTCGCTCGAACCATTGAGGCTCACGCGTTCCGGACGAATCGACAGCGTGACGGGTTCGCCGGTCTTGCCGACATTGACCGCCAGCGCTTCAACCTTTTCACCGCGACCGAGTTCGACGATGCAACGATCGCCGGTCTGGCTGTGCAGGCGGCCGTTGAGACGGTTGTTCTCGCCGATGAAGTTGGCGACGAAGGTGTTTTTCGGTTCTTCGTAGAGGCTGCGTGGAGGGGCGATCTGCTGGATTTCGCCCTGATGGAACACCGCCACACGGTCGGACATGGTCAGGGCTTCGCCCTGGTCGTGGGTCACGTAGACCACGGTCACGCCGAGGCGCTGGTGCAGATGCTTGATCTCCATCTGCATGTGTTCGCGCAGTTGTTTGTCGAGTGCGCCGAGGGGTTCGTCCATCAGCACCAGTTGCGGTTCGAACACCAATGCACGGGCCAGGGCCACACGCTGTTGCTGACCGCCGGACAGTTGCGCCGGATAACGCTGGGCGAAGGTCTCGAGCTGAACCATGCTCAGGACACGTTTGACCCGGTCGCTGACATCGCTCTTGTTCAAGCCGCGCACGGTCAGCGGGAACGCGAGGTTCTCGGCGACGGTCATGTGCGGGAACAGTGCGTAGTTCTGGAACACCATGCCGATGTCGCGCTTGTGCGGCGGCACGTTGTTGATGGCGCGCCCGGCCAGGAGGATTTCACCGGCGGTCGGGGTTTCGAAACCGGCGAGCATCATCAGGCTGGTGGTCTTGCCGGAACCGGATGGCCCGAGCAACGTGAGGAACTCGCCTTTGCGAATGTCCAGGTTGAGGTCTTTGACGATCAGGTTCTCGCCGTCGTAGCTCTTTTGCACTCCACGAAAGCTGACCAGAATGTCATTGGCCCCTGCGCTTGAATCGACCTGGCTCATACCCACACCTTTGTTATTGATGACTGCTGTGGACTAAGCCTAGTGGACGCTGGGGAGCACGCAAATCGGGGCGCAGGAGAGAATCGCCTCAGCCGGATGGAAGGTTGGGGGTAGGGATTGCCCTACAAGGATGGCGGGAATGGATAGGTTGGCGGCGATTGTCCAGCTGCAACCCACAGGAACGGGCAATAGCGATTTGGCGGGATGTCGCAAATGGATATGCGCATGCGATCTCCTGTAGGAGCCCGGCTTGCCGGCGATGGCGATTTCGAGGGCGCCATCGCCGGCAAGCCGGCTCCTACAAGGGATTGGGGTGTCAGAGCAGTTTGTGTTCCATGGCGTACTTCACCAGTTCGGCCAGCGAGGTGATGTTGAGTTTCTGCATCAACCGCGCCTTGTGGGTGCTGATGGTTTTGCTGCTCAGGGCCAGTTGCTGGGCGATGTCGTTGACGTTGGCGCCCTGGGCCAGGCGTTCGAACACCGAGAATTCGCGCTCCGAAAGCAACGAATGCAGCGGCCGCGAATCGGTCAGGCCGACTTCGAAAACCATGCGGTCGGCCAGGTCCGGGTCGATGTATCGACCGCCCGCCGCAACCTTGCGGATCGCCGTCAGCAGCAGCGCCGGGTCGCTGTCCTTGGTTGCATAACCCGCCGCGCCGACCTTCAACGCCCGGGCAGCCATTTGCGCTTCGTCGTGCATCGACAACACCAGGATCGCCGGTGGATTGTTCAGTGCGCGAATCCGCGGAATCGCTTCCAGGCCATTGACGCCCGGCATCGAGATGTCCAGCAACACCACTTCGCAAGGCACATGACGCAAGGTTTCGAGCAACTGCTCGCCATTGCTCGCCTCGCCCACCACCAGCAAGTCCTTGGCCAGGCCGATCAGTTGTTTAATACCTTCGCGAACGATGGTGTGGTCTTCGGCTACCAGTACACGGATCACGGTCTTTCTCCAGATTCAAGATCTATCGCGAGCAGGCTCGCTCCCACATTTGGATCTGTGGCGTTCACACAATCCGTGTGGGAGCGAGCCGGCTCCGGGCGGCGTTCCGACGAAGGTGTCAGTAAAACCAACACAAATTCTTCAGGCCTCATCCAAAGGTACGCGCACACTCAACGTCGTGCCCTCCCCCGGCTCACTTTCAAGCGACAGCTCCCCGCCCATGATCAACACTCGCTCGCGCATGCCCACAACCCCAAAGGATGTTGGCCGACCAGTAGTGGCGACAAATCCTACGCCATCATCGCTGACAGTCAGGCACAACTCGTCGCCCTCAAGCGTCAATGTCAGTTCAACAGTATGCGCCTGGGCATGCCGCATGACATTGGTCAGCGCTTCCTGAAGAATCCGGAACAAGCCGATCGCCTTGGCATCGCTGAGCACCGGCAAGTTCTCCGGTACTTGCACCAGACACGGAATCTGCGTGCGCGCCTCGAAACGCCGGGCCTGCCATTCGATGGCCGAAGCAATCCCGGCATCGAGAATCGGTGGCCGCAGCGCCGTGGCCACATCGCGCACCAGTTGGAACAGCTGAGCGATCAAGCGCTTCATGCTGTTCAAACGCTCATTCAGACCTGGGTCGAGCTGGGCGTAGGCCAGTTCGCACATGGACGTTTCCAGTTTCAGCACGGTCAACATCTGACCCAACTCGTCATGAACTTCCCTGGCGATGCGCGCCTTTTCCTCTTCTCGCACGCTCTCCAGGTGTGCGGACAATTCACGCAATTGCTCACGGGAGCTGGCCAGTTCCAGCTCGATGCGTTTGCTCTCGCTGATGTCCCAGACGATGCCGTCCCAGACATAGGTGCCGTCATCGAGACGACGCGTGATGGCCTTGATCTCGGCCCAGCGCTGATCGCCCTGGCGCGTGAGAATCCGCCCTTGCCACGACCAGTCACTGTCAGTGTCCAGCGCATGATCCTGCGTCTGGTGGTAACTGGCCTTGTCATCTGGATGCACCAGGCTACGCAGGCCTTTGTCGCGGTGGGCCAAGGTGGTGGGGGAATAACCGACCAGGCTCTCGCTGCCCTCACTGATGTAGGCAAAGTCGATCTGCCCTGTCACCGGAGCCCGCTCCAGGCGAAAGACCAATCCCGGTACGTTGGCAGCGATCCCTTGCAGACGCGCCTCACTTTCCTGCAACGCGGCCAGCGCACGACGACGCTCGGTGACGTCGTTGAGGTAGACCACCAGGTATTCACCATCGCGAAAACGCAGGAAGCTCAACGACACATCCGTCGGCAGAATGCTGCCATCGGCTCGCAGGCAATTGGTTTCAAAGCTGAGCGGCCCTTCTTCGCTGGCGCGGGCGCGTTTCCACAGGTTCAGCCAGCGGTCCATGTGCAGACCCGGTTCAAAGTCGATCAACGGCCGATCGATGATGCCACCCGACGGATAGCCGAGCATGGTTTCGGCGGCGCGGTTGGCGTAGCGCACATGGCTATCCCAGTTGACCCAGAGAATGCCGACGGTGCTTTGGTCGATAGAAAACTGGGTGAGGCGCAATGCTTCTTCGCTGGCGGCACGCAAGGCAATGTCTTCCCGTGCTACCAACAACCGTTGCTCAAGACTGTGTTGCTGCCGACGCTGCCAGACCACGATCGCCATGCAGCTCAGCATCAACACCGCCAACAGCAGGCAGAGGTTCTGCCAGAAACCCGGCGACTCGGTCAGTCGCGGGTATTTGGCCTGCAGCCATTGGTTGTGCAGTTGCTCCAGGTCCTTGGCGGGGATCGCCCGCAGCGCGCTTTCGATGATGCCGGCGAGCTCCGGCCAGTCCCGCCGTGTAGCCACACGCAGCAGTTGCGGCAGGCCAATATCACCGACCACCACCAACCCGGCAAACTCCGGCTCGACAGACAAACGCCCCAACTGTGCCTCGTCGACCACGGCATAACTGGCCTGCTGACTCAACAACAGTTGCAGTGCCTGACGCTCGATCGGCACGCCCTGAAGGTTCAAGTGCGGGTAATTGCTGCGCAGGTAATCGGCGGTGGCGCTGGGCATGCGTACAGCGACGCGGGTCTGGCTGTCGAGTTTTTCCAACTCGACCACGCCGGCGCCCTTCTGGTCACTGACCACCAGTTGCGGCACCCGCATGTATGGATCGGAAAACTGCCACAGGCGCAGGCCGCCAGGGGTTTGCGCCAACCCCGGGGCGATGTCGATTTCACCTTCGCGCGCGGCGGCTTCCAGTTGCGCAAGGTCGGGATAGTTACGCCAGCTCAGCTCGACCTTGAGCGCTTTTGCCACCCACTTCATCAGCTCGACGTTAACCCCGGACAGCCGCTGCAAACGGCGATCGTATTGCGCATAGGGCACTTGCAACACCAGTCCGACGCGCAATTCATTATGTTGCGCGAGCCATTGCTGCTGGCTCGCAGACAACTGCGCGGTGTGCTCCGGTGGCGCAGGCGCCGCCCAGCCCATCAAGGGAAACCACAAACAGCCGATAACCCACAGACAGCAAAAACGCATCATTGAAGTCTCACACACTGACAAATACTGACCAACCCATTAGGCTGCCGGAACCACTTCTGGCCTGGAATATCCGATGCCCCCTGTCTACCGCCTGGCACTGCCAGCATTGTGCCTGTCGCTGATCCTGCCTTGCGCCTTTTCCGTCGAGGCCGCAGACCCGGCACCGGCCGCCGCGGAAAAGTCCGCAGACGAAAAACCGGTCGAACGTCAGCCGCTGCTTGAGCGTAGTCAGGAAGAAGCGGCAGCACTTGAGCGAAAAATTCCCGCTCAGGAACAGCAACAACTCCAGGCCGGCAGCGACACGTTTCTGGCCTTGTGGAAGCCGGCCAATACCGCTGACCCCAAGGGTGCGGTGATTATCATCCCGGGCGCTGGCGAAACCGTTGACTGGCCGCAGGCAATCGGCCCGTTGCGGCGCCAATTGCCGGACGCCGAGTGGAGCAGCCTGAGTATCACCTTGCCAGACGTGCAAAGCGATGCCATTGCGCCACGTATTGTTGAAGTAACGCCACCGCCCAAAGCACCTGATGCCGCCAGCAAGGACTCGACCACGGCGGCGCCCATCGAGCAGGCGGCGGGCGGTGAAGCGGAGGTGGCCGACAAGGCCATTGCTGAAACCAGCGATGAACAGGTCAAAGCCGACGCCGAACGAATTTTCGCACGCATCGATGCGGCTGTTGCCTACGCCGAACAGCAGAGCGCTCGCAGCATCGTGGTGCTGGGTCATGGCACCGGCGCTTACTGGGCCGCGCGTTATCTGAGCGAGAGGCAGCCCTCGCAGGTCGAGAAGTTCGCGATGGTCGCTGCGCAGACGCCCGTGGCAGCAAAACCTGGCTTGGCTGAGCTGACGCCGACACTAAAACTGCCCACCGCCGACATCTTCTACAAGGACAAGCCGCTGGACCGCAACGCGGCTCTGGAACGCTTGCAGGCCAGCAAGCGTTTGAAGGGTTCGGCGTTCAGTCAGGTATCGCTCAAGGCGTTGCCGGGTGACTCGAAAGCAGAGCAAGAGCAGTTGGTTCGCCGGGTGCGGGGCTGGTTGAATCCTCAGGCTGCGGACTGATAGACCGAGTTGCCCCCTTCGCGAGCAGGCTCGCTCCCACAGGGTTTATGCCGTACGCAATTTTTGTGATCGACATAAAACCTGTAGGAGCTGGCTTGCCAGCGAAGGCGTCATCACTGACGACGCATCACACACTGACTACCTGAAATCCCGCCGCTGACGAATCAACGTATAGGCGCTATGCAATTCACGCGTCTTGTCCGTCGCCTCGCGTACCTGCAACGCCGTCGCACCGCTGCCGGCAATTTTGTCCGGATGATGACGACTCAGCAGGCGCCGATAGGCGCGTTTGATCTGCGCCGGTTCGGTGGTGGCGGACACACCCAACAGCGACAACGCTTCCTGATAAGTGATGGCAGTGCCGGCCGACGATTGCTTGTGCGGCTCATAGTCAGCCGCCAGCGCCTGCACCTGATACGACGTCCAGCCCAGCCATTTACCCCATTGGCGAATCAGTTCGCGCTCGGCATGCCCGGCACGACCATCGGCCCAGACCATTCGCCAACAGGCGCGCAACACACCTTCCGCCGCGTGGGGTTGCTCACTCAAGCGCCGCAGATAACCACGCAACCGGTCATGGCCCGACTTGCCGCGGTTAAACGCCGCAATCGCCCGACGCTTGGCCGGCTCGGTCATGTCCAGTGCCTGCATTTCCAGGCGCGCCTGCTGGATATGCCCGTCTACCACTCGCCCATCGCATTTGGCCAGCCGTCCCAGCAACACGAACAGCAGCTCATCGTTGCGCAGCACCGGCCTGCCACCGAGCTTTTCACGCAAATGTCCCCACGAATGCAATTGCAGGTGCCGATCCAGCGCCTGCCCCAATAAAGCGCCGAGCAAGGCCCCCGGAATGCTGGCAATGGCAAAGCCCGCTCCGGCTCCAATCAGAGTCCCTGGCCACAGCATCTCAGCGACTCGCTTCGATCAGAGTTTCAACTTCCGCCAGACGCTCGTGAGTTCCGACATCCACCCACCGTCCGCTCAGCCGTTCACCCGAAACTTGTCCATCGGCCATGGCCGTGCGCAGCAGCGGTGCAAGCTTGAACGCCCCGGCGGTGTGCCCGTCGAACAGCTGTGGATGCAACACTGCAATGCCGCTGTAAGTCAGGGTCGGCGAATCTGCCTGGCCGTCGTGCACTTGCCCGTCGACCAGCGTGAAATCGCCTGCCGGGTGGTGGCTCGGGTTATCCGCCAACACCAGATGCGCCAGGCCGCTGATGGGTTGATGCAAGACGCTGAAGTCGTAGTCGGTCCAGATATCACCGTTGACCACCACAAACGCCTCATCACCCAACAATGGCAATGCGCGGAAAATTCCGCCACCGGTCTCGAGCGGTTCACCTTCGGGCGAGTACTGGATGCTCACGCCATAACGCGAACCATCGCCCAGATAGTCTTCGATCTGCTGTCCCAGCCAGGCATGGTTGATCACGATTTCGGTAAACCCGGCAGCCTCCAGCGCGCGCAGGTGATACTCGATCAGCGGCACCCCGCCAGCGCGGACCAGCGGTTTTGGCGTGGTCAGGGTCAGCGGGCGCATGCGCTCGCCTTTGCCCGCAGCCAGAATCATTGCCTTCATGCATTCACTCCAGCACGCAGACTCAGCAGCAACACATCCAGCTCCGCCAGTTCAGGACGGCGGGCGATCACTGCGTCTATATAAGCAAAGAAGCGCGGCACGTCGGCGAGGTAACGCGGCTTGCCATCGCGATGACAGATGCGGGCGAAGATACCGATGACTTTCAGGTGACGCTGCACGCCCATCAGGTCGCTGGCGCGCAGGAAGTCTTCGAAGTCTGGCTGGACGGGAATGCCGAGGGCGCCCGCTTGCTGCCAGTAATCTTGCAACCAACCGTGCACTCGCTCCTCGGGCCAGCTCAGGAACGCGTCCTTGAACAGGCAGGTCACGTCATAGGTCACCGGCCCATAGACCGCATCCTGGAAATCCAGCACGCCGGGATTCGGCTCGCTGAGCATCAGGTTGCGCGGCATGTAGTCGCGATGCACCAGGACTTTCGGTTGCGCCAGGGCGCTGTCGATCAGCAGCTGCAACACGTTCTGCCAGAGCATTTGCTGCGCAGCGTCGAACTCGATGCCCAACTCACGCTTCACAAACCACTCGGGGAACAATTCCAGCTCGCGACGCAACAGCGCCACGTCATAACTCGGCAGCGGAGCAACCATCGGCAACTGCTGAAAAGCCAACAGAGCCTGCAACGCATCCTTGAACAAATCGTCGGCATTTTCGCTGTCGATAACGTCCAGATAGGTCTTGTTGCCCAAGTCATTGAGCAAAAGAAAACCGCGTTCGAGGTCTTCGGCATAAATTTTCGGCACATTTATTCCGGATTTCGCCAGCAAAAAAGCGATATCCACGAAGGGTTTGCAGTTTTCCTGGGGCGGCGGCGCGTCCATTACGACGAAACTTTTGCCGCCGCCTTCCCAACGGAAATAGCGCCGAAAACTCGCATCACTGCTGGCCGCGGTCAACGTGGCCGGGGGTACGGCGCCCCAACTCTGTTCTGCAAAGAGGGTCGCCAATTGCTCATCGAGCCAAACTTTCAGGTGTTGCAAACGTACATCTTGGTCAGGCATTGCAAGGGTCTCCGACGGCGCTAGCCGTCAAGCGGGTCATGCTTTATTATCCAGCATCTTTTTCAGACCATCGAGAGGCGTGCGGCCCACACCGCGGGCAGATGGCACGCAGGAAGCCCGGACTAATAAGATGGCATTGAAATCCCCCGCGTTTCGTAAAAAATTTCCGTTGTTGGTCACTGGCAGTCTGCTGGCCCTGCAACCTCTAGCCACTTCGTTCGTGGTCGCCGCGGAACAGTATGACTGCTCAGTCTCTGCTTCGGGTGCCTGGAACTGTGCGCCCAAGACGCCGGCGGCTGCATTGCCACCGC
The DNA here is from genome assembly GCF_000282415.1 of Pseudomonas sp. GM60. Classification (NCBI taxonomy): domain Bacteria; kingdom Pseudomonadati; phylum Pseudomonadota; class Gammaproteobacteria; order Pseudomonadales; family Pseudomonadaceae; genus Pseudomonas; species Pseudomonas sp. GM60. The sequence goes on along the minus strand of NZ_AKJI01000035.1, from coordinate 37,321 downwards.
GTCCCATCCATGAGGGCAGCGCAGTCTCCGCAACCGGTGAAGCACCTACCGAGAGCGGCGCCAGTGAAGACACCGGCACCAAGCCTGTGCAGGTCACCGAATCCAAAGGCCGCGGCCTCAAGTCCCGTAGCGCAGACTACAGTCACCTTGACTGGGTTCCGCGCGAGAATCTCACTGCAGCGCAATTGGCCGAAACCGGTCCTTACTGCTCTGGTTCCTATATCGAACCAATTCGTCCTGGCATGAATGACAAGACGAATAAAAGTGACGCCCCGACGTTTGTCGGTGCCAAGGCTTCTCGCTACAAGCAGGATGAACAGATCGCTACCCTGGCCGGTGACGTGGTCCTGCGTCAGGGCAGCATGCAGGCCGAAGCCGACGAAGCGAACCTCTACCAGGCCGAGAGCCGTGGAGAGCTGGACGGCAACGTGCGCATTCGCGACAACGGCGCGCTGATCGTCGGCGACCACGCCGAAGTGCAGCTCGACACCGGTGAGGCCAAGGTCGACAACGCCGAATACGTGATGCACAAATCCCGTATCCGCGGTAACGCGCTGTACGCCAAACGTGCCGAGAACGCGATCATCCGCCTCAAGGATGGTACGTACACCACGTGCGAACCGAACAGCAACGCCTGGCAGCTCAAGGGCAACAACATCACCTTGAACCCGGCCACCGGTTTCGGTACCGCGACCAACGTGACGCTGCGGGTCAAGGACATTCCGGTTCTGTACACGCCGTACATTTATTTCCCGATCGACGACCGTCGTCAGTCCGGCTTCCTGCCGCCAACCATTGGCAGCGGCAGCGATACTGGCTTCCTGTTGGTCACCCCGTACTACTTCAACCTGGCGCCGAACTACGATGCCACGTTGTACCCGCGCTACATGAGCAAGCGCGGCCTGTTGATGGAAGGTGAGTTCCGCTACCTGACCAAGTCCAGCGAAGGTCAGTTCGGTGCTGCGTACCTCAATGATGACAACACCGACCGCAGCAAGCAGACCGACTACGAAAAAACCCGCTACATGTACAACTGGCAGCACAAGGGCGGTCTCGACTCGCGCGTTTACACGCAAGTCGATTACACCAAGATCAGCGATCCTTATTATTTCCAGGATCTGCAGACCGATCAGATTGGTGTAAAAACCGAGGATTACGTCAATCAGCAAGGCTCCGTTTCTTACCGTGGCGACAACTACACCGCTCGTTTGAACGCCCAGGCGTATCAGCTTGCAACCGTTTCCAACATCACGCCCTATGATCGTTTGCCGCAGATCAGCCTCAATGGTCGGCTGCCAATGCGCCCGTACGGCCTGAAATTCGACTACGAAACAGAAGTCGTGCGTTTCGATCGTGATTTGAAAACGGGTCAGTTCTCCGATGAAAACGGCAACCTGTCGCCTCGCCTGGACACCAATGTGTTCGGCCTGGCCCGCGCCAACGGTGACCGCCTCAACCTCAAGCCAGGCGTCAGCCTGCCACTGGACTGGACCTATGGCTTCGTGAAGCCAACGCTCAAGTATCAGTACACCCAATATCAGCTGGATCTCGATGGCAAGGGTAAAGCCGACATCGCCGGCCAGAGCGCCGAACGTGATCGTCTCAACGGTACGTTCAGCAGTAACCAGAACCGCGGCGTCCCGATCGCAAGCATCGACAGCGGCCTGTATTTCGACCGTAACACCACATGGTTTGGCAAGAACTATCGCCAGACCCTGGAGCCACGCCTGTTCTACCTGTACGTCCCTGAAGAAGACCAGAAGGACATCCCGGTTTTCGACACTGGCGAATACACCTTCAACTATGCGTCCCTGTTCCGCGACAACCGTTTCTCTGGTTCCGACCGTGTCGGCGACGAGAACAAACTGTCGCTGGGCGTGACCAACCGCTGGATCGAAGAAGACGGCTTCGAACGTCAACGCCTCAGCGTCGGCCAGGCCTTGTATTTCCAAGACCGCAAAGTCCAGTTGCCGGGGATCGATGCGAATACCCGCCTGGATTCGCAGACTGATGTTTCGCCTTATGCGCTGGAATACGAATACCGCTGGAACCGCGATTGGCGCACCACTGCCAATTACAACTGGGACCCGGAAAGCCGCAGCCCTCGCTCGGGCAGCGCGATGTTCCACTACCAGCCTGAAGACAACCCGAACAAAGTCATCAACGCCGGCTATCGCTATCGTAATGACCAGGTCCGTTACGACCAGAACACCGGTCAATGGTCGGTGGGCGGTGGTGACTACGGTACTCCGGGCACCCCGGGCTACGTGAAGGACTACTACAAGATCCAACAGCACGACTTCTCGGTGATCTGGCCGATCGTGCCGCAATGGAACGCCATCAGTCGCTGGCAGTATGACTACAACCGCAACCGTACCCTGGAAGCCTTCGGTGGTTTCGAGTACGACAACTGCTGCTGGAAACTGCGCCTGATCAGCCGTTACTGGGTTTCGTATGAGGAGTTCAGCCAGAACTCCCCGGAAAACGAAAAAGGCGACCATGGCATCTTCCTACAAATCGTTCTGAAAGGTCTCGGCGGCCTCACCGGCGCCAAAGTAGAGAGCTTCCTCGACAAAGGCATCCAAGGTTATCGTGAACGTGAAGACCAAGCTTTCTGATTGTCTGCGCCCGCTAATGCTGGGCGCGCTGTTCCTGGGTACTGCGGCGAATGCCGCGGTACAGTCCATCGATAAAGTGGTGGCCATTGTCGACAACGATGTGGTCATGCAGAGCCAACTGGACCAGCGTGTTCATGAAGTTCAGCAAACCATCGCCAAACGCGGTGCTTCTGCGCCGCCGGCCAGCGTGCTGGATCAGCAGGTGCTTGAGCGTCTGATCGTCGAAAACCTGCAACTGCAGATCGGCGAGCGCTCCGGCATTCGCATCACCGATGAAGAGCTGAATCAGGCGGTCGGCACCATTGCCCAGCGCAATAACATGTCGATCGATCAATTCCGCGCGGCCCTGACTCGTGATGGCCTGTCTTATGAAGACGCTCGCGAGCAGATTCGTCGTGAAATGATCATCAGCCGCGTGCGTCAACGCCGTGTGGCTGAGCGCATTCAAGTGTCCGAGCAGGAAGTGAAGAACTTCCTCGCTTCCGACCTTGGCAAAATGCAGCTGTCCGAAGAGTTCCGCTTGGCCAACATCCTGATTCCTACACCGGAAAGTGCTAATTCCGATGCAATTCAGAGTGCTGCCAAACAGGCCGACGCGGTTTACCAGCAGCTCAAGCAAGGCGCTGACTTCGCTCAGTTGGCAATTGCCAAATCCGCCAGCGAAACCGCACTGGAAGGCGGCGACATGGGCTGGCGTAAAGCCGCTCAATTGCCACCTCCGTTCGATCGCATGCTGAGCACCATGTCGGTCGGCGATGTAACCCAGCCGATGCGCACGCCGGGCGGCTTCATCATCCTGAAGATCCTCGACAAGCGTGGCGGCGAGACCCAGACGCGTGACGAAGTACACGTGCGTCATATCCTGGTCAAACCTAGCCCGATCCGCGACGAAGCAAAAACCAAGGCCCTGGCCCAGTCGCTCTACACCCGTATCGAATCGGGCGAAGATTTCGGCGAACTGGCGAAAAGCTTCTCGGAAGACCCGGGTTCCGCCCTCAACGGCGGCGACCTGAACTGGATCGACCCGAATGCATTGGTGCCCGAGTTCCGCGAAGTGATGGCCAAGACCCCGCAAGGTCAGCTGTCCAAGCCGTTCCAGACCCAATATGGCTGGCACGTCCTGGAAGTCCTTGGCCGCCGCGCCACGGACAGCACCACCCAGGCCCGTGAGCAGCAAGCAATGACCGTACTGCGTAACCGCAAATACGACGAAGAGCTGCAAACCTGGCTGCGTCAGATCCGTGACGAAGCGTACGTAGAGATCAAACTCCCTGGTGCAGACCAGGCAGCGCAGTGAAACCCCAACGTTTCGCGCTGACACCCGGCGAACCGGCCGGCATAGGTCCTGACCTGTGCCTGCTGGTTGCCTCGCAAGCCCAGCCACATCCCCTGATTGCCATTACCAGCCGCGACCTGCTCCTTGAGCGGGCCGCGCAGTTGGGCGTGGTCGTTGATTTGCTGCCGGTGACCCCGGACAGCTGGCCGGATGTCCCCGCGCCAGCCAACAGCCTGTATGTCTGGGATACGCCGCTCAATGCGCCGGTGACTGCCGGTCAGCTCGACAAAGCCAATGCCGCTTTCGTACTGGAAACCCTGACCCGCGCTGGTCAGGGCTGCCTGGACGGGCACTTCGCCGGAATGATCACCGCCCCTGTGCACAAGGGCGTGATCAACGAATCGGGTATCGCCTTTTCCGGGCATACAGAATTTCTCGCCGACCTGACGCAAACCGCGCAAGTGGTGATGATGCTTGCGACACGCGGATTGCGCGTGGCACTGGTCACCACTCACCTGCCCCTTCGCGAGATTGCCGATGCAATCACACCGGAGCGTCTGGAGCGCGTCACGCGGATTCTGCATGCCGACCTGCAACAAAAATTCGGCATCGCCCAGCCGCGTATCCTGGTGTGCGGGCTCAATCCCCATGCCGGCGAAGGTGGACACCTGGGCCATGAAGAAATCGACATCATCGAACCTACATTAGAGCGCCTGCGTGACGAAGGCATGGACCTTCGCGGCCCCCTGCCCGCCGACACTCTGTTTACCCCCAAATATCTGGAGCACTGCGACGCGGTGCTGGCGATGTACCATGACCAGGGCTTGCCCGTGCTGAAATACAAAGGCTTCGGCGCAGCAGTCAACGTGACCCTCGGCTTGCCGATCATCCGCACGTCGGTCGACCACGGCACTGCCCTGGACCTGGCCGGCAGCGGCAAAATCGACACCGGCAGCCTGCAAGTCGCCCTGGAAACCGCCTACCAGATGGCCGAGACCCGTTTATGACCGAGCATTACCAACACAAGGCGCGCAAACGCTTTGGCCAGAACTTCCTGCACGATGCCGGCGTTATCGACCGCATCCTGCGCTCCATCCATGCCAAGCCCGAAGACCGCCTGCTGGAAATCGGTCCGGGCCAGGGTGCGCTGACCCAGGGCCTGCTGAACAGCGGTGCCCAGCTGGACGTAGTAGAGCTGGATAAAGACCTGATCCCGATCCTCAACCAGCAGTTCGCCGGCAAGAGCAATTTCAACCTGCACCAGGGCGACGCGCTGAAGTTCGACTTCAACAGCCTGAACGCCGCGCCGAACAGCCTCCGCGTGGTGGGCAACCTGCCGTACAACATCTCCACGCCGCTGATTTTCCACCTGCTGCACAACGCAGGCATCATTCGCGACATGCACTTCATGCTGCAGAAAGAAGTGGTCGAGCGCCTGGCGGCAGGCCCTGGCGGCGGTGACTGGGGTCGTCTGTCGATCATGGTTCAGTACCATTGTCGCGTAGAGCACCTGTTCAACGTTGGCCCCGGCGCGTTCAACCCGCCGCCGAAAGTCGATTCTGCCATCGTGCGCCTGGTGCCTCACGCCGTACTGCCGCACCCGGCCAAGGATCACCGCTTGCTGGAGCGCGTCGTGCGCGAAGCCTTCAACCAGCGCCGCAAGACCCTGCGCAACACCCTCAAGTTGCTGCTGAGCAACGACGAAATCACCGCCGCCGGTGTCGACGGCAGCCTGCGCCCGGAGCAGCTCGATCTTGCAGCCTTCGTACGCTTGGCCGACAAACTCAGCGAACAAGTCCTACAGAAACCCGCCGCCGACTGACAGGCAACAAGCGTTATCGGGTAGGACACCAGCCCTCATGTCTGGTTTACTACCCGATACTTGGCCTAGACTGAATTCCATCAGCTACGCCCCGCGTCCCGCTTCGTTTTTAAGGCCTCTTGAATGTCCGATCCTCGTTATCAGGTCGACGTCAGCGTCGTCACCCGCTATCTGGCAGAACAATCGCAACCCGAGCAAAACCGCTTTGCCTTCGCTTACACCATCACCGTGCACAACAATGGCGAATTACCGGCCAAGCTGTTGTCTCGGCACTGGGTGATCACCGATGGTGACGGGCATGTCGAGGAGGTTCGCGGTGCCGGCGTGGTTGGCCAACAGCCGTTGATCAAGGCAGGCGAGAGCCACACCTATAGCAGCGGCACGGTGATGACGACCAAGGTCGGCAACATGCAAGGCAGCTATCAAATGATTGCCGAAGACGGCAAACACTTCGACGCCATCATCGCTCCATTCCGCCTGGCGGTGCCCGGAGCCCTGCACTGATGGCGACGTATGCCGTTGGCGACCTGCAAGGTTGCCTCGAACCGTTGAAATGCCTGCTCAAGCAAGTCGCCTTCGACCCTGCCCGGGACAAACTGTGGCTGGTGGGCGATCTGGTCAACCGTGGCCCGCAGTCGCTGGAAACCTTGCGCTTCCTCTATAGCATTCGCGAATCACTGGTATGCGTGCTCGGCAACCACGATCTTCATCTGCTGGCCGCCGGGCATAACATCGAACGCCTGAAGAAAGCCGACACCCTGCGCGAGATTCTCGAAGCGCCGGATCGTGTGGAACTGCTGGAATGGGTGCGCCAGCAAAAGCTCATGCATTACGACGAGCAGCGCAACATCGCCTTGGTCCACGCCGGCATCCCCCCGCAATGGTCGCTGCGCAAAGCCCTGAAGTGCGCCGCCGAAGTCGAAGAAGCCCTGCGCGACGACAATCGCTTCGCACCTTACCTCGACGGCATGTACGGCAACGAACCACTGAAATGGGACAGCGATCTCAAAGGCGTAACCCGTCTGCGCGTGATCACCAACTATTTCACCCGCATGCGTTTCTGCACCAGCGAAGGCAAACTCGACCTCAAGGGCAAGGAAGGCGTCGACACCGCGCCGCCAGGTTATGCGCCCTGGTTCACTTACAAGGAGCGCAAGACCAGGGACGTGAAGATCATCTTCGGCCACTGGGCAGCGCTCGAAGGTCAGTGCAACGAGCCGGGCATCTTCGCCCTCGACACCGGTTGCGTCTGGGGCGGGTCGATGACCCTGATGAACGTCGACACCCTTGAACGCCTTCAGTGCAAATGCGACGAGCATGGCCACACCTTCCTGCCGTCAGTCGCCTCCCCTATTTCCGAACAAACGCCAGCCAGCGCCCGGCGCTAGACTGCGCTTTCAGCCGAGCCACAGGAGCCCGCCATGAGCGAATTCAAACGTATCCCCCCAGAACAGGCCCAGGCCCTGCGCGAACAAGGCGCGGTGGTGGTCGATGTTCGAGACCCGGCAACATTTGCCGCGCTGCACATCAGCGGCTCGAAGCATCTGGACAACCATTCCCTGCATGCTTTCATTCAGGGCGCGGACCTGGACGCACCGACGGTGGTGGTCTGCTATCACGGCAATTCCAGCCAGGGCGCAGCGGCCTACCTGATCAGCCAGGGCTTCTCCGATGTCTACAGCATGGACGGCGGTTTTGAGCTGTGGCGTACGACTTATCCTTCGGAAACCGCGCAAGGCACTTCCGAATAATTTTTTTGTAACGTACAAGCCCCGGCTGCCGCGGGCTTGCGCGGTGGCAGACGAACGGTCTGCCACAACTAATTACGCATCTCGCCTTTACCTCCCGAATAAGCAACTATCCTTAAGCGCAGGCCATCCAAAACAGGGGAGAGCCGGTACACCGGCGCGCGGGTCATCGGGAGTAGCTTTCGGGGCGGTACGCTTTGAAAGGGTTCTGGGGGGTAAACAGCGACTGCATATCCGGTTGCTGCCAGCATCGACTGACTGATCCGGCGTCGGCTCCACGTATCGAGCGAGGTGACGTCATGAGTATCTTTAGCCACTTCCAACAACGCTTCGAGTCCACACGCCAGGAAGAACTCTCACTGCAAGAGTACCTGGAGCTGTGCAAAAAGGACCGCAGCGCCTACGTTTCCGCCGCCGAGCGTTTGTTGCTGGCCATCGGAGAACCGGAGCTGCTCGACACCTCGACCAACTCGAGGCTTTCGCGAATCTTTTCCAACAAGGTGATCCGCCGCTATCCGGCCTTTGAAGACTTCCACGGGATGGAAGAATGCATCGACCAAATCGTCTCGTATTTCCGCCATGCCGCTCAGGGCCTGGAAGAGAAAAAACAAATCCTCTATCTGCTCGGCCCCGTCGGCGGCGGTAAATCGTCCCTGGCCGAGAAACTGAAACAGCTTATCGAGAAGGTGCCTTTCTACGCGATCAAAGGCTCGCCGGTTTTCGAATCTCCTTTGGGTCTGTTCAACGCCACCGAAGATGGCGCGATCCTCGAAGAAGACTTCGGCATTCCGCGGCGCTATCTCAACACCATCATGTCGCCATGGGCCACCAAACGTCTGGCCGAGTTCGGTGGTGACATCAGCCAGTTCCGCGTAGTGAAGCTCTATCCGTCGATCCTCAACCAGATCGCCGTGGCCAAAACCGAGCCGGGAGACGAAAACAACCAGGACATCTCGGCACTGGTGGGCAAGGTCGATATCCGCAAACTGGAAGAATTCCCGCAAAACGACGCCGACGCCTACAGCTACTCGGGCGCACTGTGCCGGGCCAACCAGGGCCTGATGGAATTCGTCGAAATGTTCAAGGCACCGATCAAGGTGCTGCACCCATTGCTGACCGCCACCCAGGAAGGCAACTACAACAGTACCGAAGGTCTGGGGGCGATTCCGTTTACCGGGATCCTGCTGGCTCACTCCAACGAATCGGAATGGCACACCTTCCGCAACAACAAGAACAACGAAGCCTTCATCGACCGGATCTACATCGTCAAAGTGCCGTACTGCCTGCGGGTCAGCGACGAAGTGAAGATCTACGACAAGCTCTTGTTCAACAGCTCCCTGGCCAAGGCGCACTGCGCACCGGACACGCTGAAGATGCTCGCCCAGTTCACCGTGCTCTCGCGCCTCAAGGAGCCGGAAAACTCGAACATCTACTCCAAGATGCGGGTCTACGACGGTGAAAACCTCAAGGACACCGATCCGAAGGCCAAGTCGATCCAGGAATACCGCGACAATGCCGGTGTCGACGAAGGCATGAACGGTCTGTCGACCCGTTTCGCGTTCAAGATTCTGTCGAAGGTCTTCAACTTCGATCCGCACGAAATCGCCGCCAACCCGGTGCATTTGCTCTACGTGCTGGAACAACAGATCGAACAGGAACAATTCCAGGCTGAAACCCGCGAACGCTACCTGCGCTTCCTCAAGGAGTACCTGGCGCCGCGTTACATCGAGTTCATCGGCAAGGAAATCCAGACCGCCTACCTCGAGTCGTACAGCGAGTACGGCCAGAACATCTTCGATCGCTACGTGCTGTACGCCGACTTCTGGATCCAGGACCAGGAATACCGCGACCCGGAAACCGGCGAGATCCTCAATCGCGTGGCGCTGAACGAAGAACTGGAGAAAATCGAAAAACCGGCCGGTATCAGCAATCCGAAGGATTTCCGTAACGAAATCGTCAACTTCGTGCTGCGCGCCCGTGCCAACAACAACGGCAAGAACCCGACCTGGCTCAGCTACGAAAAACTGCGGGTGGTCATCGAGAAGAAAATGTTCTCCAACACCGAGGACCTCCTGCCCGTCATCAGCTTCAACGCCAAGGCGAGCAAAGAGGACCAGCAGAAACACAACGACTTCGTCACACGGATGGTCGAGCGGGGCTACACCGACAAACAGGTACGACTGCTGTCCGAGTGGTACCTGCGGGTCAGAAAATCACAATAACCCGCTGCCGGTCAGACCGGTTGTCGTCAGCCAGAGGCCTGTGTACGCATTTTCTGTTACACAGGCCTCTGGAAGGTGTTCGAAAGTCGGTAGCGAGTTCAGGCAGCATCCAAAGCGCTTGGGGGAGCGTTGAATATCCCTTGGCCTTCGGTCCGATGCTGCATCACCGCTCGCCCCTTTCAGGACAGCTTCTAAGGAGCAGTCATGAGCTATGTGATCGACCGACGTCTCAATGGCAAGAACAAGAGCACGGTGAACCGTCAGCGGTTTCTGCGGCGTTACCGTGATCACATCAAAAAGGCTGTCGAAGAGGCGGTCAGCCGGCGCTCCATCACCGACATGGAACACGGCGAACAGATCAGCATTCCCGGCCGCGACATCGACGAGCCGGTGCTTCACCACGGTCGCGGGGGCAAACAGACCGTCGTGCACCCCGGCAACAAAGAGTTCACCAGCGGCGAGCACATCGCCCGTCCGCCCGGAGGTGGCGGCGGCAGAGGGCCCGGCAAGGCTGGCAACTCGGGTGAAGGCATGGACGAGTTCGTCTTCCAGATCACCCAGGAAGAGTTCCTCGAGTTCATGTTCGAGGACCTGGAACTGCCCAATCTGGTCAAGCGCAACCTGACCGGCACCGATACCTTCAAAACCGTTCGTGCAGGCATCAGCAACGAAGGCAACCCGTCGCGGATCAACATCATCCGCACCTTGCGCTCGGCCCACGCCCGACGAATCGCCCTGTCCGGCAGCAGCCGGGCGAAACTGCGCGAAGCCAAAGAGGAATTGCTGCGACTCAAGCAGGAAGAACCGGACAACTTCGGCGATATTCAGAAAATCGAGGCAGAAATCGAAAAACTCAGTGCGCGCATTCATCGCGTACCGTTCCTCGACACTTTCGACCTCAAGTACAACCTGCTGATCAAGCAACCCAACCCCAGTTCGAAGGCGGTGATGTTCTGCCTGATGGACGTGTCCGGCTCCATGACCCAGGCGACCAAGGACATCGCCAAGCGTTTCTTTATCCTGCTGTACCTGTTCCTCAAGCGTAACTACGACAAGATTGACGTGGTTTTCATCCGCCACCACACCAGTGCCCGGGAAGTCGATGAGGAAGAATTCTTCTATTCCCGCGAAACCGGCGGCACCATCGTTTCCAGCGCGTTGAAACTGATGCAGGAGATCATGGCCGAACGCTATCCGAGCAACGAGTGGAACATCTACGCCGCCCAGGCTTCCGACGGCGATAACTGGAATGACGACTCGCCGATCTGCCGCGACATTCTGATCAACCAGATCATGCCGTTCGTGCAGTACTACACTTACGTTGAGATCACCCCACGCGAACATCAGGCCCTGTGGTTCGAGTACGAGCGCATCGCCGAAGCCTTTTCTGACACCTTTGCCCAGCAACAACTGGTCTCGGCCGGGGATATCTATCCGGTCTTCCGTGAACTCTTCCAGCGCAGGTTAGTGACATGACCGCCAAAGAGCAGAAGCGCCAACCCATTTCCACCGGCTCCGAATGGACGTTCGAGCTGATCCAGGCCTACGACCGCGAAATCAGTCGTATCGCGGCTCGCTATGCGCTCGATACCTACCCTAACCAGATCGAAGTGATCACGGCCGAGCAGATGATGGACGCGTATGCCTCCGTCGGCATGCCGCTGGGTTATCACCATTGGTCGTACGGCAAACACTTCCTCAGCACCGAAAAATCCTACACTCGCGGGCAGATGGGGCTGGCCTACGAAATCGTGATCAACTCGGACCCCTGCATCGCCTACCTGATGGAAGAAAACACCATCTGCATGCAGGCGCTGGTGGTGGCTCACGCCTGCTACGGGCACAACAGCTTCTTCAAGGGCAACTACCTGTTTCGCACCTGGACCGACGCCAGCTCGATCATCGATTACCTGGTGTTCGCCAAGCAGTACATCATGCAGTGCGAAGAGCGCCACGGCATCGACGCGGTCGAGGACCTGCTGGACTCCTGCCATGCGCTGATGAACTACGGGGTTGACCGCTACAAACGCCCTTACCCGATTTCCGCCGAGGAAGAACGTCGTCGGCAAAAGGACCGGGAGGAGCATTTGCAGAAACAGATCAACGATCTGTGGCGCACCATTCCGAAAGGCGCGGACAAGTACAGCGACCGGGACAACGCACGCTTCCCCGCCGAACCGCAGGAAAACATCCTGTACTTCATCGAAAAACACGCGCCGCTGCTGGAGCCCTGGCAGCGGGAGATCGTGCGGATCGTGCGCAAGATCGCGCAGTATTTTTACCCGCAACGCCAGACTCAGGTGATGAACGAAGGCTGGGCCACGTTCTGGCATTACACCCTGATGAACGACCTGTACGACGAAGGCCTGGTCACCGACGGCTTCATGATGGAGTTCCTGACCTCCCACACCAGCGTGGTCTTCCAGCCGGGCTTCGACAGCCCGTACTACAACGGAATAAACCCCTACACCCTGGGCTTTGCCATGTACCGTGATATCCGGCGCATGTGTGAAACCCCCACCGAGGAAGATTACCGCTGGTTCCCGGAAATCGCCGGCACCGACTGGCTATCGACCATCAAGTTCGCCATGAGCAGCTTCAAGGATGAAAGCTTCATCCTGCAGTACCTGTCACCGAAAGTGATCCGCGACCTGAAATTGTTCAGCATTCTCGATGATGACCAGAAGGACGACCTGCTGGTACCGGCCATCCACGACGAAGATGGCTACCGCACCATCCGGGAAACCCTGGCCGCACAGTACAACCTGGGCAATCGCGAACCCAACATCCAGATCTACAGCATCGACCGCCGCGGAGACCGCTCCCTGACCCTGCGTCACCAGCAACACGACCGCAAACCGCTGGGCGAGTCCACCGAGGAAGTGCTTAAACACTTGCACCGCCTCTGGGGCTTCGACATTCACCTGGAAACCCTGCAAGGGGATCAGGTGATGAAAACCCACCACGTACCGCCCAGAAGCGAGCACAGCGAAGGCGAATACGGCCGACTGGACCTGGCCGTCATTCATCTTTGATCCTGTTCGCACCTCCGCAAGCTCGACGCAACGGTTATTCTGTCGGGCTAACGGAGGTTTTTTATGCGGATTTATAAAGTCGGCGGTGCGGTACGCGATCGCCTGCTGGGCAAACCTGTCACCGATATCGACTGGGTCGTGGTCGGCGCCACCACCGAAGAAATGCTCGCCAAGGGCTATCGCCCGGTGGGCGCGGACTTCCCGGTGTTTCTTCATCCAAAAAGTGGTGAGGAATATGCCCTCGCCCGGACTGAACGCAAAAGCGGACGCGGTTACGGCGGTTTTACCTTTCACGCCAGCCCCGAAGTCACCCTCGAAGAAGACCTGATTCGTCGCGACCTGACGATCAACGCAATGGCTGAAGACGATCAACAGAATTTGACCGACCCGTACCATGGCCAACGCGATCTCGAAGCTCGCGTTCTGCGTCACGTTTCCCCCGCATTTGCCGAAGATCCGCTCCGTGTTCTGCGCGTTGCGCGCTTTGCCGCTCGTTATGCGGAACTGGGCTTCACCGTCGCACCGGAAACGCTGGAGCTGATGCGCCAACTCAGCGAGTCGGGCGAACTGGAGGCATTGACCGCCGAACGCAGCTGGAAAGAAATTTCCCGCGCACTGCTGGAAGATCAACCGCAGGTGTTTATCGAAGTGCTGCGCGAGTGCGGCGCTCTCAAGGTACTGATGCCAGAAGTCGATGCCCTGTTCGGCGTGCCGCAACCGGAAGCTCATCACCCGGAAATCGACACGGGCGTGCACACCTTGAGCGTGCTTGAGCAATCAGCGCTGCACAAACAACCACTGACTGTGCGTTGGGCTTGCCTGCTGCATGACCTGGGCAAAGGACTGACGCCGAAAGAAGACTGGCCGCGGCACATCGCCCACGAACACACCGGCCTGAAGCTGATCAAAGCGGTCAATGAACGCTTCAAGGCACCGAAGGACTGCCAGGAACTGGCTTTGCTGGTGGGGCAGTATCACACCCATGGCCATCGCGCCCTGGAGTTAAAGCCCTCGACGTTGCTGGAGCTGCTGCAGAGTTTTGACGTCTATCGTCGCCCGCAGCGGTTTGAGGAGTTTATTGCAGCGTGTGAAATGGACGCGCGCGGGCGCAAAGGGCTGGAGCAGAGAAGTTACCCACAGGCGGATTATTTGCGCGGGGCGGCGAATGCGGCGCGAAGCGTGGCGGTACAGCCGTTGTTGGAGAAGGGATTCAAGGGGCCTGAATTGGGAGAGGCGATCAAGCGTGAGCGGCTTAAAGCGCTGAAGATTTACAAAGAGACGGCGCCTTCCTGAAAAGCTTCGCGGGCAAGCCTCGCTCCTACAGGGTAACGCATACTTGTAGGAGCGAGGCTTGCCCGCGAAGGCGTCATTCAGGTCACAGCAAATTCTGGGGAGTCAGCTGCTGACCACGCCATTCAAACGCCACTGGCGCCAACACTTGATCGATTTCAGCCTCATCCCACAACGTCGCAAAGCTTTTGCCTACGCCCGGATGCACACGATCCGGCGCAATGAGCGACAACGGCCACAACACGAAGGCATTTTTCAGGATCTCTGCACGCGGCAGAATCAATCCGTCGAAGTTGCCCACCAGATCACCAAACAACAGCACGTCGATATCCAGTGGCAAACCCTTGCGGTCCGGTGCATAGCGACCGTTGTCTGCCTCGATGAATTTCAGTCGGCGGTCCAGCTCTATCAGCGGCAAATCGGTGTAAGCCGAGACCACGAAATTGAAGAACGGCCCGCTCTTGATCCCCACCGGCTGGCTTTCAAACACCGCCGAGCATCTTATATCCACCAGAAAACCCGCCAGGGCTTCCAGGCCAGCCTGCAAATGGGTTTCGCGCTCGATATTGCTACCGAGCCCGAGATACACCTGAGTCAGCGACATCCGCGCTCGATCTCCACGCCCACACCACCGGTAGCCGCCGGGACGGCACCTGGCTTGGTCAGTTTGAGACGCATCCAGGTAATGTTGAACTCGCTCATCAGCACTTCAACCAGACGCTCGGCAAAGGTTTCGACCAACTGGAACTGCGCTTGCTCGGCAAAGGCCTGGATGCGCGACGAAACGCTCGCGTAATCGAGCGCCAGGGTCAGGTCATCACCAGCCGCGGCCGGGCGATTGTCCCAGGCGAAGCTCAGATCAAGACGCAAGCACTGTCGGATGCCTCGCTCCCAGTCGTAGGCACCGATCACGGTGTCGACTTCCAGGCCCTCGATAAACACTCTGTCCAAGCACTTTTCTCCGCTGCACGACAAGGGCGCAATGCGCCGTTAGAATCAGGGCGTCCTCGCCCGGAATAGTTAGCATGTTTTGGTTACTGGCGACTCTCGCCTACCTGCTCGGCTCTCTGTCCTTCGCCATTTTGCTCAGCCGCCTGACCGGTAACCCCGATCCGCGAATGAGTGGCTCGGGCAATGCCGGTGCCACCAACATGTTGCGTCTGGCCGGCAAGAAACTCGCCATCCTGACCTTGATCGGCGACCTCTGCAAAGGGCTGTTGCCGGTGCTGATCGCCGGTGTTGCGGGTCTTTCGCTGCAAGAACAGGCCTGGATTGGCGTTTGCGCCGTCATCGGCCACCTGTTCCCGCTGTATTTTCGCTTTCGCGGTGGCAAAGGTGTCGCCACTGCTGCCGGCATGTTACTGGGACTTTACCCGCCAGCGGCCCTGCTGGCGGTCTGTGCCTGGCTGCTGACGTTCTACCTGACCCGCACCAGTTCACTCGCCGCGCTGATCGCCACACCGCTGACCCTGCCGTTGCTAGCCTGGCAGGAACCGGCGGCCTTGCTGCCCATGAGCGCGCTCACGGGCATGATTGTCTGGCGTCATCGGGGCAATCTACGCGACCTGTTTGCCGGGCGCGAACGGCATTTTTAAATACCGGACGTGAGCGCCGCTCATCACAGCCCTGACAATTGCTCCATCGGCCAGCGTGCCTGCACGCTGATCGCCAGACTTTCGTGCTGACCGGCCTGCAAGCGCTGGCAGCCGGCAAACGCAATCATTGCGCCGTTGTCGGTGCAGAACTCCGGACGGGCGTAAAACACGTCGCCCTTCATGTCGCCGAGCATTTTTTCCAGTGAAGAGCGCAGCGCCTTGTTGGCGCTGACGCCCCCTGCGATGACCAGACGCTTCATGCCCGCCTGTTTCAGGGCCCGCTTGCACTTGATGGTCAAAGTCTCCACCACGGCCTGCTGGAACGCCAGCGCGATGTCGCAACGGGCTTGCTCGCTGTCGTCCCCGGCGCTGACGCTCTGCTGCCAGGTGTTGAGGGCGAAGGTTTTCAGGCCACTGAAGCTGAAAGCCAGGCCCGGGCGGTCGCACATCGGACGCGGAAAAGTGAAACGTCCTGCAACGCCTTGCTCCGCCAGACGAGCGATTTCCGGACCGCCCGGATAATTCAGCCCCATCATCTTCGCGGTCTTGTCGAAGGCTTCACCGGCAGCATCGTCGAGGGTTTCGCCCAAGAGCGTGTATTGACCGATCCCGTCGACCTGAACCAGCTGCGTATGACCGCCCGACACCAACAAAGCGACGAACGGGAATTCCGGTGGTTGCGACTCCAGCATCGGAGCCAGCAAATGGCCTTCCATGTGGTGCACGCCGAGCGCCGGAATACCCCAGGCAAAGGCCAGCGCCTGAGCACAGGAAGCACCGACCAGCAGCGCCCCGACCAGCCCCGGACCCGCGGTGTAGGCGATCGCGTCGATCTCGGTGGGCACGCAGCCCGCCTCGGCCAACACCTGACGAATCAAGGGCAGCATGCGTTTGACGTGGTCACGCGAAGCCAGCTCCGGCACCACGCCACCATAGGCGCGATGCAGGTCGATCTGGCTAAACAGCGCGTCGGCCAGCAAGCCGCGTTCACTGTCATATAATGCGACACCGGTTTCGTCGCAGGAGGTTTCTAATCCCAGTACTAGCATGGGTTTGCGCCTTGTTTAGGCTGAATTCGAAGGCGCGCATAATAGTCGCCATGTGATGCCCCGACTAGCGGTTTTCGATCAGAGGCTTTGCATTCCGAGCGATGAGGGGTTAACATCCGCAACCCTTAAAAACCGACGTCTTCAAGTGCTCTTTTGCCGCGAGGATGTTGACCCCGGTAATGAATGAAGGTAGCTCTGGATGCCAGCCGTCAAAGTAAAAGAGAACGAACCCTTCGACGTAGCTCTGCGTCGTTTCAAGCGCTCCTGCGAAAAAGCCGGTGTACTGGCTGAAGTTCGTAGCCGCGAATTTTACGAGAAGCCAACTTCTGAGCGTAAGCGCAAAGCAGCAGCCGCTGTTAAGCGTCACGCCAAGAAAGTTCAGCGCGAACAGCGCCGCGCCGTTCGTCTGTACTAATACACAGACGTTCGTAGCAAGCTTCTGCCAAGCCCGGCCCTCAGCCGGGCTAATGGCATTTGCGGACAACGCTTGATGCTTCACCGTCAAAGCCGCAGACGCGACCGAGACAAACCTGCTTCACAGCGTCAGACCTGGCTCTTTTGCCAGCGGTGCACGTCTTTTCTGACGAGCCTTCCAAGGCTACTGACGAGCACACCCACTGATTCCTCTCACGACGATCAGCCCAAGGCACCTTCTTGCGTGCCCGCTTATGAGCTATCCGAGGCCATCGACTGGCCGCAGCGGATTCAGCGAAACACTTTCAAATAGTCGAATACTGATTGGTATTAACGTCAGTGGATTTTCGGCAGATACACTTCCCGACAGCGATTACGCAGACGACACTGGTCGAGCCGCACACTTTGCGCGCCTCAAGCAATGACCCGCGTTCGCCGGCCCTTCGTTTTGGGTCCATTTCAGCGCAGATGACGAGACCGCCATGGCCGGGCTAATTCCCCAGAGCTTCATTGACGACCTTCTGAACCGCACCGACATCGTCGATGTGGTCAGCTCGCGCCTGCAACTGAAAAAGGCTGGCAAGAACTACACTGCCTGCTGCCCGTTCCACAAAGAAAAAACCCCGTCTTTCAGCGTCAGCCCCGACAAGCAGTTCTATTACTGCTTCGGCTGCGGTGCTGGCGGTAACGCCCTCGGCTTCATGATGGACCACGACAACCTGGACTTCATCCAGGCGGTCGAAGAGCTGGCCAAAGCCGCCGGCATGGAAATCCCCCGCGAAGAAAGCGGCCGGCCGCACAAACCGCGGCAGCCAACTGATTCGCCGCTGTACCCGCTGCTCACTGCCGCCGCCGACTTTTACCGCCAGGCATTGAAAAGCCATCCGTCGCGCAAAGCCGCTGTGGATTACTTGAAGGGTCGCGGACTGACCGGCGAGATCGCCCGGGACTTCGGCCTCGGCTTCGCTCCGCCCGGCTGGGACAATCTGTTCAAGCACTTGAGCAGCGACACGCTGCAACAGAAAGCCATGGTCGATGCCGGCCTGCTGATCGAAAACGCCGAAACCGGCAAGCGCTATGACCGCTTCCGCGATCGCGTGATGTTTCCGATCCGCGACAGCCGCGGCCGCATCATTGCTTTTGGTGGACGGGTGCTGGGCGATGACAAACCGAAATACCTGAACTCACCGGAAACCCCGGTATTCCATAAGGGCCAGGAACTCTACGGCCTTTATGAAGCACGCAAAAACAACCGCAACCTCGACGAAATCATCGTCGTCGAAGGCTACATGGACGTCATCGCCCTCGCCCAGCAAGGCCTGCGCAATGCCGTCGCCACACTCGGCACCGCCACCAGCGAAGAGCACTTGAAGCGCTTGTTTCGCGTCGTGCCCAACGTTTTGTTCTGCTTCGACGGCGACCAGGCTGGCCGTAACGCCGCATGGCGAGCACTTGAAGCCACCCTGCCCTGCCTGCAAGACGGGCGACGGGCGCGCTTTCTGTTTCTGCCCGAGGGCGAAGACCCGGATACGCTGGTCCGCTCCGAAGGCACCGATGCTTTCCGCGCGCGGATCAACCAGCACGCGCAGCCATTGGCAGACTACTTTTTCCAGCAACTGACCGAGGAATCGGACCCGCGCTCGCTCGAAGGCAAGGCCCACATGGCCACCCTCGCGGCGCCGCTGATCGACAAGGTTCCGGGCGCGAACCTGCGGATCCTCATGCGCAAGCGCCTGTCCGAAATCACCGGGCTCAGTGGCGAAGCCGTGACCCAGCTGGTGCAAAGCGCACCTCAGGACGCGCCGCCTGCCTACGATCCGGGCATCGATTACGACGCGATGCCGGATTACGGCGATTACCATCAGCCGCAGGCGCAAGAGATGTACGTGCCGCAGCAGGAATGGACGCCGAAGAAACCCGGTGCCGGCGGCAAGAAATGGGACAAGAAACCGTGGGACAAAAATGGCAAGCGTGGCGGTGATCGCGATCAACAAAGCGCCCCACGCACACCGATTGCCGTGGAAGCCCCGACCCTGATTGCGCTTCGCACGCTCATTCATCATCCGGAACTGGCCGGCAGGGTAGAAACCGCCGATCACTTCGCCAATGAGAGCAACACCTACGCGCAATTGTTGGTGGCCCTTATCGAGGCCGTGCAAAAAAATCCTAAGCTAAACTCAATTCAGTTAATGGCCCGCTGGCATGGGACGGAGCAGGGACGTCTTCTCAAAGCATTGGCGGAAAAGGAATGGCTGATTGAAGGCGGCAACCTTGAACAACAGTTTTTAGACACCATTACTAGGCTATCAGCCGGTCAACACACCGATAGCCTGGAAGCACTTATCAGAAAAGCAAGACAGCCGGGATTGACCGCAGAGGAAGCAAATCAGATCGCAAATCAGATGCGCGACCTATTAAAACGCAATATGACTGTACCAAACCCGACCTCAACTGGCGCGTGAGGTCATAGCTCAGGTATAATCCTCGGCTTGTTTTTTGCCCGCCAAGACCTTCAGTGGATAGGGTGTTATGTCCGGAAAAGCGCAACAGCAGTCTCGTATCAAAGAGTTGATCACACTTGGTCGTGAGCAGGGCTACCTGACTTACGCGGAGGTCAACGACCACCTGCCGGAGGATATTTCAGATCCGGAACAGGTGGAAGACATCATCCGCATGATCAATGACATGGGGATCAACGTATTCGAGGTTGCGCCAGATAAGGATTCCCTTATGCTGGCCGACGCCGATACCGACGAAGCCGCGGCCGAAGAGGCAGCAGCAGCGTTGGCAGCGGTCGAAACCGACATCGGTCGCACCACCGACCCGGTGCGCATGTACATGCGCGAAATGGGTACGGTAGAGCTCCTGACACGTGAAGGCGAAATCGAAATCGCCAAACGTATTGAAGAAGGCATCCGCGAAGTGATGGGCGCAATCGCGCACTTCCCTGGCACGGTTGACCATATTCTCTCCGAATACACTCGCGTCACCACCGAAGGTGGCCGCCTGTCCGACGTCCTGAGCGGTTATATCGACCCGGACGACGGCATTGCGCCGCCTGCTGCAGAAGTGCCGCCGCCAGTCGATCCGAAAGCCGTGAAAGCGGACGACGATACCGACGACGATGACGCCGAAGCTTCGGATGACGAAGAAGAGGCCGAAAGCGGTCCGGATCCGATCATCGCCGCACAGCGTTTTGGCGCTGTCGCTGATCAGATGGAAATCACCCGCAAGGCTCTGAAAAAGCACGGTCGCAACAACAAGGCAGCTATTGCTGAACTGTTGGCCCTGGCTGAGCTGTTCATGCCGATCAAACTGGTGCCGAAGCAATTCGAAGGCCTGGTCGAGCGTGTTCGCAGTGCCCTGGATCGTCTGCGTCAGCAAGAGCGCGCAATCATGCAATTGTGCGTGCGTGATGCCCGTATGCCGCGTGCCGACTTCCTGCGCCAGTTCCCGGGCAACGAAGTTGACGAAAGCTGGAGCGACGCTCTGGCCAAAGGCAAAAGCAAATATGCTGAAGCCATTGGTCGCCTGCAGCCGGACATCATTCGTTGCCAGCAGAAGCTGACCGCGCTGGAAACCGAAACAGGTTTGACGATCGCCGAGATCAAGGACATCAACCGTCGCATGTCGATCGGTGAGGCCAAGGCCCGCCGCGCGAAGAAAGAGATGGTCGAAGCGAACTTGCGTCTGGTGATCTCCATCGCCAAGAAGTACACCAACCGTGGCCTGCAATTCCTCGATCTGATCCAGGAAGGCAACATCGGTTTGATGAAAGCGGTAGACAAGTTCGAATACCGCCGCGGCTACAAATTCTCGACTTATGCCACCTGGTGGATCCGTCAGGCGATCACTCGCTCGATCGCCGACCAGGCCCGCACCATCCGTATTCCGGTGCACATGATCGAGACGATCAACAAGCTCAACCGTATTTCCCGGCAGATGTTGCAGGAAATGGGTCGCGAACCGACCCCGGAAGAGCTGGGCGAACGCATGGAAATGCCTGAGGACAAGATCCGCAAGGTATTGAAGATCGCTAAAGAGCCGATCTCCATGGAAACCCCGATCGGTGATGACGAAGACTCCCATCTGGGTGACTTCATCGAAGACTCGACCATGCAGTCGCCAATCGATGTTGCTACCGTTGAGAGCCTTAAAGAAGCGACTCGCGAAGTCCTGTCCGGCCTCACTGCCCGTGAAGCCAAGGTTCTGCGCATGCGCTTCGGTATCGACATGAATACCGACCACACGCTTGAAGAGGTTGGTAAGCAGTTCGACGTGACCCGTGAACGGATTCGTCAGATCGAAGCCAAGGCGCTGCGCAAGCTGCGCCACCCGACGAGAAGCGAGCATCTGCGCTCCTTCCTCGACGAGTGATCACAAAACCCCCGGCCCAGGCCGGGGGTTTTGCTTTATGCAGATTAAATCCCCCGCACTTCCCTCCCGCCGAATTGCCCGTCTACACTCGAAACATTCCCCCGAGCCATAACGAGACCGTTATGCCCAGACTGCCGACCGTGCTTTTTTTGCTGTCGCTGATGACCTGGACCGCAACGGCTGGCGCGCTGACTCTGACCGACGAAGAACGTAGCTGGTTGACGGCCCACCCTGACTTACGCTTGGGTGTCGATGCGTCATGGCCACCCTTTGAGTTTCGTGACGATCAGGGCCGCTATCAGGGCCTTGCGGCGGATTACATCGACCTGATTCGCCAACGCCTGGCCATCAAGCTCACGCCCATCGAGCCTGTGAGCTGGACGGCTGTGCTTGAGCAGGCCAAACAAGCGAAACTGGACCTGTTGCCGGGCATCATGTCGACGCCGGAGCGTCAGAAATACCTGGCGTTTACGCGCCCCTACCTCGACTTTCCGATCGTCATCCTTGCCCACGTCGGAGGCGCTCAACCGCACAAGCTTGAAGAGTTGTACGGTCTGAAAATCGCCGTAGTGGAAAACTACGCACCTCATGAACTGCTGCGCACTCATCACCCCGACCTGAACCTTGTGGGCATGCCCAACGTCAGTTCGGCCTTGCAGGCACTGGCGACCGATGAAGTGGACGCGGTGGTCGGCGATCTCGCTTCCAGCGTCTGGAGTTTGCGTCAACTCAAACTCGATGGGCTCTATGTCAGCGGCGAGACGCCCTATCGCTATCAACTGGCCATGGGCGTGCCTCAGAACAAGAAGATTCTGGTCGGCATCCTGGACAAAGTCCTGGCGGACATGACACCGGCAGAAATCAGCGCCATCCAGGAACATTGGGTCGGTAACGTCCTCGATCATCGAACCTTCTGGTCCGATTTGATCGTTTACGGTCTGCCGGGGTTGCTGTTGCTGATAACCGTGCTGGCGGTGGTCATCCGGATCAATCGCCGACTGAGTTCGGAAATTTCCCGTCGCGTCGACCTGGAACAGGAACTGCGCAGCAGCGAATACCATTATCGCGGGCTGGTGGAGAGCCTTTCGGCCATTGCCTGGGAAGCGCGGATCACCGATTTCACCTACAGCTATGTGTCGCCCCACGCCGAAGAGTTGCTTGGTTATCCCCTGTCCCACTGGCTGATTCCGGGGTTCTGGCGCAACATCATCCACCCCGCCGACCTGACCCGTGCCCAGACCTTCTGCGATCACGAAGTCCTGGCCGGGCGCGATCATAGCCTCGATTACCGGGTCATCACCGCCGACGGCCGTTGCCTGTGGGTGCGCGACATCGTCAGCCTGATCGAGCACGGTCATGAGCCGGTGATGCGCGGGCTGATGATCGACATCAGCGAAACCAAGCGCACCGAAGAGGCGTTGCGCCTGTCGGAGCAGAAGTTTGCCTCGGTGTTCCAGCAATGCCCGGACATTCTGGTCATTGCGCGGCTGTCGGATGGCTGCCTGCTGGAGGTCAACGAAGCGTTCGAGGAGCAGATTGGCCTCAAAGCCGAGGAAGTCATCGGTCAGACCGCCACCGACCTGAACATCTGGGGCATACCCGGCGTTGGGCCAGGCCTGTTGCAACGCTTGCAGGCCGGCAGCATCCGCAACCTGGAGATGCCCTTTCGCCGCAGCAATGGCCAAGTGTTTACCGGCCTGATCTCCGCCGAACCTTTCGATCTCGATACGACCCCGGCGTTGGTGGTGGTTGTGCGCGATATCAGTAAGCTCAAGGAAACCCAGCAACAGCTGCAAACGTCCGAAGAGAAATTCGCCAAAGCCTTCCACGCGTCCCCCGACGGTTTGCTGTTGTCCCGGCAAAGCGATGGCTTGCTGCTGGAGGTCAACGAAGGCTTCAGCCGCATTACCGGTTTCAACAGTGCGATGTCGGTGGATCGTTCGGCGCTTGAGCTGGGGATCTGGGTCAACCTCAACGAACGCAAACAGATGCTCGACCTGCTGCACCGGGACGGTTTCGTCCGTGACTTCAGTTGCCATATCCGCCGCAGCGACGGGCAGATCCGCCTCTGCGAGGTGTCCAGCCGGCCGCTGCCGATCGGCGATGAAGACTGCATGCTGACCATCGCCCGGGACATCACCGAACGACACCTGATGCAGGAAAAACTGCAACAAGCCGCGACTGTGTTCGAGAGCACCGCCGAGGGGGTTTTGATCACCGACACGCAGCAACACATCAGCGCGGTCAATCGCGCGTTTACCGAAATTACCGGCTACAGCGAAAGCGAAGCACTGGGCCACACCCCACGCCTGCTTGCCTCGGGCCTGCATGACAGCGCTTTCTACGCGGCCATGTGGCATCAACTGACCGCCGAAGGCCATTGGCAGGGCGAGATTTCCAACCGGCGCAAAAACGGCGAGCTGTACCCGAGCTGGCTGACCATCAGCGCCGTGCGCAACCGCGATAAGTTCATCACCCACTTTGTTGCCGTGTTTGCGGACATTTCCAGCCTGAAGCACGCGCAAGCCAAACTCGATTATCAGGCGCACCACGATCCGCTCACCGGCCTGCCCAACCGCACGCTGTTCGAGAGCCGCTTGCTGACCGCACTCAACAACCAACAGGAAAACGGCGGCCAGGGCGCGGTGTTGTTCCTCGATCTGGACCGTTTCAAACACATCAACGACAGCCTCGGCCACCCGGTCGGCGACCTGCTGCTCAAGGGCATCGCCGTGCGTCTGAAGGAGCAGTTGCGCGATATCGACACCGTGGCGCGGCTGGGCGGCGACGAGTTCATCATCCTGCTACCGGGCCTGCAGCAATCCACCGACGCCGACAATATCGCAACCAAGTTGCTCAACTGCTTCAGCGCGCCATTCCAGGCGGGCGAGCATGAGTTCTTCATCAGCGCCAGCATCGGCACCAGCCTGTATCCCAAAGACGGCTGTGACGTCGCCACGCTGGTCAAAAACGCCGACGCGGCGATGTATCGCTCGAAGGCCAAGGGCCGCAACCGGGTCGAAAGCTATACCCGCGACCTGACCGCCCAGGCCAGCGAGCGCGTCGCACTGGAGCACGAGCTGCGCCGTGCCATCGAGCGCAATGAGCTGTCCCTGTGTTACCAGCCCAAAATCAGCCTGGAGGACCATCGCCTTGTCGGCGCCGAAGCGCTGATCCGCTGGCATCACCCGACCTTCGGCGCCGTGCCGCCAGAACACTTCATTCCACTGGCCGAAGAGAACGGGATGATCCTGCAAATCGGCGACTGGGTGCTCGAGACCGCGTGTCGGCAGATGTACGAATGGAATCAGACCTATGAATGCCTCGGCCCGCTGTCAGTCAACCTCGCAGGCGCACAACTGCGTCAACCCAACCTGCTCGGCCGGATAGAACAACTGCTCAAGGACAACGGTCTTCAGCCCGGGTTATTGCAACTGGAAATTACCGAGAACTTCATCATGAGCCAGGCCGAGGAAGCGCTGGCGGTGCTGCATCAACTCAAACACCTGGGTGTGCAACTGGCCATCGACGACTTCGGCACCGGCTATTCCTCCCTGAGCTACCTCAAACGCCTGCCGCTGGATATTCTCAAGATCGACCAGTCTTTCGTCCGCGGCCTGCCGGATGATCCCCACGATGCGGCAATCGTTCGCGCCATCATCGCGCTGGGCCGCAGCATGCAATTCACCGTGATAGCCGAAGGCGTCGAGACCCTGGCGCAGCAACTATTTCTCGCCGAAGAAGGCTGCGAACAGATTCAGGGCTACATCGTCAGCTTGCCGTTGCGGGCGGACGAATTCGCCGCGACGTTTCTTCGTATAGCCGTATCGGATTTTTCGGATAGCACAGCCGAGAAACCGTCGCTATAATCCGCGGCCTACTGAGGGCCTATAGCTCAGTTGGTTAGAGCAGAGGACTCATAATCCTTTGGTCCACGGTTCAAG
Source organism: Pseudomonas sp. GM60 (assembly GCF_000282415.1). Taxonomy (NCBI): domain Bacteria; kingdom Pseudomonadati; phylum Pseudomonadota; class Gammaproteobacteria; order Pseudomonadales; family Pseudomonadaceae; genus Pseudomonas; species Pseudomonas sp. GM60. The sequence continues at coordinate 11,931 of NZ_AKJI01000035.1, read as the reverse complement.
TCCGTGTGGGCCCACCAAACAAAAAAAGCCGCGCTTAATGCTAATGCGCGGCTTTTTCGTGTCTGAGTGACTGGTTTTTGTAGCACTATTTTTCGGATCGCTCAGTTCGCAAAATTTTCGATCTTTACCTGTCCCTCAGGAAAGGTCGCGATGATTTCCAGCTCGCCCCCCATTGCGCGTATGTAGTTGCGCAGCGTGCTGATGTACATGTCTGTACGTCGTTCCATCCTGGAAATCGCCGCCTGATTGACATGCAGCATCTTGGCCAGTGTTTCCTGGCTCAACTCCTGGGCCTTACGCAGCTCGTGCAGGGGCATTTCCTTCAGGTGCTGCTGGAACAACCGCTCTGCGTTTGCGCGAGACTCTGGCGTCATACGAGCTTGAAGTTCAGCAAATTTTTTAGCCATCGTTGCGGCCCTCTTTACGCAATGTTTCCAAATGGTCGTCATACAGTTTTTCAGCCAGCGGGACATGCTCGTCATACCAACGGTTTTGCCCGGTTTTATCCCCTCCGATTAAAAGTAGTGCGCATCGGCGTGGATCAAACGCATAAAGCACGCGAATGGGACGACCGGCATGCTGGACCCGCAACTCTCGGAGGTTGCCCAGTCGTGAACCTTTAATGTCGCTGCTATGTGGGAAACGCAGGCCCGGGCCGAGTAACCCAAGCAGATCGACGCTGGCTGACACCGAGGACTGCTCTTTCGCGTCCAACCTCTCCCACCAGCCTTCAAATTCATCGGTGTATTCAATTTCCCAACCCATACCAATATGCCATCCAAGGAATATGATCTCAAGGGAATAACTTTAGGCATTAGCGGCCGTGCGGCCACCTTGGTTGCCAATGCAATTGTTAAGGGCGGTTTCGAGCGGGATGTGGGTGTTCGGCTTCTGGCGTTTGGTTTTGTTTACTTCAGGTGGCGCAATATCGGATGACGCCCGCAGACCTTGTAGGCAAACTCCGAATCGTGTTTTGTGGGCACTTTGATGCCTTGTTGCGCGTTTCTTCGACGGGATAGTCTCCGGACGTCGCTGACCATTCAGCGGTCGGGCTTGGAAACCCGTCGAAATTATTCGCAACAGCGCCCCTTCACGATTGCAAAGGCTTTCCTGGCTTGAGCTCTTGAGTTATGGCGGCTGTGCGCGGGACGTCTTCGGACGTGCCGGTTTCCTAATTTCCCGGTTTTCCAACCTGCGTACAGCTGTCACCCATTCGCTTGGAAACGAATGCGACAGTCTCCCAAATTAGGAGCTACACAATGACAAAAGCGAACCCTTCAGCCCCCTCAGAACTACAAACCATCGGCCTCACCCCCTTCATCTACTGCTCAAACCAACCGCTGTTCCATGTCAGTAGTGGCGTTCCCCTCGCCGACGCTCTAGCTCAGGCCTCAAATCTGTTGTACCTCGCCAAGGAACTGACCATGGACGCCGCCTACGCCAAAGACACCGACCGCCACGCTTGGGCAGCGCATTACCTGACGTCGATGAGCAAGGCTGTGGTCGATGATGTGATGAAGGTGCTGGAGCGCGGACCTGATCGCACCGATACGAAGTCCAAAAAATAACGGCCGATGGGCCGTGGAATGAGCCCCGAGAATTCGGGGCTTTCACAGGATGATCGGTGGTGCGCTGTCTTACGCCCAAACACCCAACGCTGGAATGGCCTGCACTGGCCGCAACCGCTCAAGCATCTCACGCGTAAACACCACCTCATACGTATCCGCCGCCCTGCCCCACTGCTCCACGATGACCATGCCGTCGACCAACACGCGCCCCAATTCGGTAATCGTGTCCGCCAGGTCCTCGACGATTGCTTGAGTCCGGCCCCACATGCGATCAGTCATCGCTTGAAGCTCAGCCGCAATAAGGTCAGATGACGCGGGGGCCGTATCGGGATAGGTGATGTTGCGCAGCAAATGCTGAAGTTCTTTTACTTTTGCGTAATCCTGTTCCGCCCCCAGCACACCTTTCAGAATGCTGACGGCTTTCGTCTTGTCGACGCGATTCCCGGACCGATGTGTCGAAGACAATGTCTGCCCCATGGCGCCAGCCATCAGGACCATTATTCGGGCTTCCACGTGCGCTTTCATTGCTTCCATCGATGAAATCGGGCGCGCCAGGGTAATGGCAGCGCCCCCTTGATGGCGCAAATCCATGGTCACGGACAGAGTCACGCCGCCGGTTGCAAACCCCAAAGCGCGGGCCACGACGTAGTGGCCCATTTCGTGATTGGCAATCTGCAACGCACGATCGCGCATGGCTGAAGGCATCTGCTTCGTCATCTCCGTCTCCTTGCATCCCTCGACTTAGCATTCGACTACGAGTGGCGATTGCTGTCCATCCTGTGCGTTTCTGCCTTCGGGTCGGTTCGCTCAACAAAAAAAAAGCCGCGCAATCGCGCGGCTTTTTCGTACGTGCGATTCAGCCTTTACTCAGGCAAGGCGTACGCAATCACATAGTCCCCACGATCTGTCGACTGACGCGCACCGCCCACCGTCAGCAGGATGTACTGCTTACCGGTTTTCGGCGAAACGTACGTCATCGGACCCGACTGGCTACCCACTGGCAAACGCGACTTCCAGATCTCATTCCCGTTACCCGTATCGAACGCCCGCAGGTAGAAATCCTGGGTGCCGGCGAAGAACAGCAGGCCGGACTGGGTGGCCAGGGAAGCACCGAGGGTCGGCATGCCAATCGGAATCTGCAAATGCATGCGGATGCCCAGCGGACCTGTGTCTTGCACGGTGCCGACCGGTACTTGCCACATCAGTTTGTGGGTCTTGAGGTCGATAGCGGACATGGTGCCGAACGGCGGCTTCTGGCACGGAATGCCCACCGCCGAGAGGAAGCGTTCGCGCATCGCCCCGAACGGTGTGCCTTCCTGTGGCACGACGCCCATTTCGATACCGCTGGCCCCGGCGGCGATCTTGTTACGCGGGATCATGTAGTTGGCGAGGCCCAGGCGCATGTCGTTGACGAACATGTAGTTCGTGTTTGGATCTACCGAGACGCTGCCCCAGTTCATGCCGCCCAACGAACCCGGGAATTGCAGCGCGCGGTCCATGCCCGGCGGGGTGTAGACGCCTTCGTGGCGCATGCCTTTGAACTGGATGCGGCACATCAACTGGTCAAACGGCGTGGCGCCCCACATGTCGGCTTCGGTCAGGGTCTTGTTGCCGATGGACGGCATGTCCACCGAGAACGGCTGGGTGGGCGAATAGCGTTCGCCGGGCACACTACCTTGCGGAACCGGGCGCTCTTCGACGCGCGCGATCGGCACGCCGGTTTCGCGGTTGAGCAGGAAGATCTCGCCTTGTTTGGTGACTTGCGCCAAGGCTGGCTGGGTACCGCCCTTGTCGTCCGGCACGTCGTACAACAACGGCTGAGCCGGCAGATCGAAGTCCCACAGGTCGTGATGGGTGGTCTGGAAGTGCCAGCGCACCTGACCGGTCTTCACGTCGATGGCGACGATGGACGAACTCCACTTGTCATCGAATGCCGTGCGTTGGCCGCCAAAGAAGTCTGGCGTGGCGTTGCCGGTGGGCAAGTAGACCAGACCGAGTTTGGCGTCGTAGGACATGGCCGACCAGACGTTTGGTGTGCCGCGTGTATAGGTCTCACCAGCCGGTGGACGTTTGGTGGTGTTCGGATTGCCCGGATCCCACGCCCACACCAGTTCACCGCTGCGTACATCGTAAGCGCGGACCACGCCTGGCGGTTCACCGGTGGAGTAGTTGTCGGCCACACGGCCACCGACGATCACCACGTCACCTGCGACCAGCGGGGTCGAGGTTTGCTGGTAGTAACCGGGCTTCACTTCACCCATGTCGGTGGTCAGATCGACCGTGCCTTTGTTGCCAAACTCTTCACACGGCTTGCCGGTCTCGGCATTGATCGCGATCAGACGGGCATCGCCGGTCGGCAGAAACAGACGTTTCGTACAGGCAGTGGGCTGGTTATCCGAAGACACTGGCGTCTCGGAATAACCCAGGCCACGGCAACGCTGCCAGTTTGGCGCAGTACCTTGCGGGTCGAACTTCCAGCGTTGGGCGCCGGTGTCGACGTCCAGCGCGAAGACTTTGCCGTAAGCGGTGCAGGTGTAGACCGTGTCGCCGATTTGCAGCGGGGTGTTCTGGTCTTCAGCGCCAGCGCCGGTGCTTTGCGGGATGTCGCCGGTGCGGAAGGTCCACGCCACCTGCAACTTGTCGATGTTGCCTTTGTTGATCTGGTCCAGTGCGGCAAAGCGGTTGCCAGCGGTGGTGTTGCCCCAATGGGCCCAGTCTTTCTGCTCGGTACCCGGAGCGACCGGCGTAACAGCCGGTTCAATGCTGGCCTTGACCACATGGGTCGGCACGAACATGTAGGCCATCGTTGCGACAACGCCGACGCCCAGAATACCGGCGAGGCCATAAGCGCCACGGCCGGCAGTCGCGCCTGAAGCACGCACCAGCGTCGGATAGATCAACGCAACGACCACGCCGATCACGGCGAAGGTCAGCACGCGCGAGACCAGCGGCCAATATTCGAAACCGGTGTCCCATACAGCCCAGATCGCGGTAAGCATCAGCGCCACGCCATACAGCCACGCACCTTGCGGCTTACGACGGGCGATCATCAGCCCGGACACCAGCATCGCCAGACCCATCAGCAGGAAATACCAGCTGCCGCCCAGCGAGACCAGATAACCGCCGCCACCAGCCAGGCCGAGTCCGATCAACGCAATCAGGACACCCAGCCCCGACAGCAACCATTTGCCGCCGCCGGCAGCCCCAGAATTATTCATGTCGGTAATTTTCCCCATTTGTGACAAGCGCGGAATAATGTACTACCTAGTTACTTATGGCAAATTGTCGCAGGCAAAAATGGCATGAACGGTACTGAGGCTAGATCAAACATCCGGTATGCGAGCGGTGCTGTAACATGTTGACCCATTGATTTGTGTTGCTGGAGACGACCATTGCCTGACACTCGCCCGCCCGTTCTTGACGAAATCGACCGCCAATTGATCGCGGCCCTGCAAATCAATGCCCGCGAAAGCGTGGCCATGCTCGCCCGGCAATTGGGCATCGCCCGCACCACCGTGACGTCGCGGCTGTCGCGCCTGGAAAAGGCCAGGGTCATCACCGGTTACGGCGTGCGCTTGGGCCAGCGTGTGGTGGACGGCGGATTGCAGGCGTACGTCGGGATCACGGTGCAACCGCGCTCCGGCAAGGAAGTGTTGCGGCGGTTGAGTGCTATGGCTCAGGTTCAGCAGTTGTGTGCGGTGAGTGGCGAATTTGATTATGTGGCGTGGTTGCGCACTGATTCGCCGGAGCAGCTGGATCAGTTGCTGGATCAGATCGGTAGCGTGGATGGGGTGGAGAAGACGACCACGTCGATCATTCTCAGCAGCAAGATAGATCGCGGCCAGCCGGTTTAACCGCAATCTTTATGTGGGAGCGGGCTTGCTCGCGAAAGCGGTGTGCCATTGAAAAATGAAATAACAGACATACCGCTTTCGCGAGCAAGCCCGCTCCCACAGTGGACAGTGTGTATCGACATCTCGTCATTTTGCTCAATTAATTAGCAAAACGACGACACATTGCGTCTTATTAACGTGTTCTACGCTCTCTAGAATGGCTGCCATCTTTTCCTATACTCAGACGCGCACCCCGCGTCCGGTCGCCAGCAAGGTCAGCCATGAACAAGAACAATCGCCATCCTGCAGACGGTAAAAAACCAGTCACCATTTTTGGCCCGGACTTTCCTTTCGCTTTCGACGACTGGATCGAACACCCAGCCGGCCTCGGCAGCATTCCTGCGCATAACCACGGCGCCGAAGTAGCGATTGTCGGCGCCGGTATCGCCGGTTTGGTCGCGGCCTACGAACTGATGAAACTGGGCCTCAAGCCCGTCGTCTATGAAGCCTCGAAATTGGGCGGCCGTCTGCGCTCGCAGGCGTTCAACGGGACCGATGGCATCGTCGCCGAACTGGGCGGCATGCGCTTCCCGGTGTCGTCCACCGCGTTTTACCACTATGTCGACAAGCTCGGCCTCGAGACCAAACCCTTTCCCAATCCGCTGACCCCTGCCTCTGGCAGCACCGTCATCGACCTGGAAGGCAAAACCCATTACGCACAGAAACTGGCGGATCTTCCGGCACTGTTCCAGGAAGTGGCTGACGCGTGGGCGGACGCACTGGAAGCCGGCTCACAGTTCTCCGATATCCAGCAAGCGATCCGCGACCGCGACGTGCCACGCCTCAAAGAGCTGTGGAACACCCTGGTTCCGCTGTGGGACGACCGCACCTTCTACGACTTTGTCGCCACCTCAGAAGCATTCGCCAAGCTGTCGTTCCATCACCGCGAAGTATTCGGCCAGGTTGGTTTCGGCACTGGCGGCTGGGACTCGGACTTCCCGAATTCGATGCTGGAAATCTTCCGCGTAGTGATGACTAACTGCGACGATCACCAACACCTGGTCGTCGGCGGCGTCGAACAAGTGCCGCAAGGCATCTGGCGCCATGCGCCGGAACGTTGCGTGCACTGGCCCGAAGGCACCAGCCTCAAGTCGCTGCACAGAGGCGCACCACGCTCCGGGGTCAAAAAAATCGCTCACGCCGCGGATGGCCGTTTTGCGGTCACCGATAACAACGGCGATACCCGCGAGTACGCGGCGGTGCTGACCACCTGCCAGAGCTGGCTGCTGACCACCCAGATCGAGTGCGACGAAACCCTGTTCTCGCAAAAGATGTGGATGGCCCTCGACCGCACCCGCTACATGCAATCTTCCAAAACCTTCGTGATGGTCGACCGCCCGTTCTGGAAGGACAAGGATCCGGAAACCGGCCGCGACCTGATGAGCATGACCCTCACCGATCGCCTGACCCGCGGCACCTATCTGTTCGACAACGGCGACGACAAGCCGGGCGTGATTTGCCTGTCGTACTCGTGGATGAGCGATGCGTTGAAAATGCTTCCGCACCCGGTGGAAAAACGCGTCGAACTGGCGTTGAACGCGCTGAAAAAGATCTACCCGAAAGTCGACATCGCCGCGCGAATCATCGGCGATCCGATCACCGTGTCGTGGGAAGCCGACCCGCATTTCCTTGGCGCGTTCAAAGGCGCATTGCCCGGTCACTACCGTTACAACCAGCGCATGTACGCACACTTCATGCAGGCTGATATGCCAGCCGAACAGCGCGGGATTTTCATCGCTGGCGACGACGTTTCGTGGACACCAGCGTGGGTCGAAGGCGCGGTGCAGACCTCGCTCAATGCGGTGTGGGGCATCATGAAACACTTCGGCGGTGAAACTCACGCCGAGAACCCGGGTCCAGGAGATGTGTTCAACGAGATCGGTCCGATCGCCCTGCCCGAGTAAAAGGAGTTCGAAATGCGCGTAGCCCTTTACCAATGTCCACCACTGCCTCTGGACGTCGCCGGCAATTTGCAACGCCTGCATCAACTGGCGCTGGAGGCCAAAGGCGCCGATTTGCTGGTGCTGCCGGAGATGTTCCTGACCGGTTACAACATCGGCGTCGATGCCGTCAGCGTCTTGGCGGAGGTGCACAACGGTGAATCGGCGCAGCAGATCGCGCGCATTGCCAAGACCGCGGGGATCGCCATTTTGTATGGCTATCCCGAGCGTACCGAAGACGGGCAGATCTACAACGCCGTGCAACTGATCGACGCCAATGGCGAACGCCTGTGCAACTACCGCAAGACTCACCTGTTCGGCGACCTCGATCACTCGATGTTCAGCGCCGGCCAGGATGATTTTCCGCTGGTGGAGCTCAACGGCTGGAAGCTCGGTTTCCTGATTTGCTACGACATGGAGTTCCCGGAAAACGCGCGGCGTCTGGCCCTGGCCGGCGCCGAGCTGATTCTGGTGCCGACGGCGAACATGATTCCTTACGACTTCATCGCGGACGTCACCGTCCGCGCCCGCGCCTTCGAAAACCAGTGTTACGTGGCTTATGCCAATTACTGCGGCAACGAAGGCGACATCCACTACTGCGGCCAGAGCAGCATCGCCGCGCCGGATGGTAGCCGCATCGCACAGGCGGGCCTCGATGAAGCGCTGATTGTCGGTGAGCTGGATCGCCAGTTGATGATCGATTCCCGCGCCGCCAATCGTTACTTCCTCGATCGCCGCCCGGAGCTTTACGGCGAGCTGAACAAGCGCTAATCCGCTAGCATTAGCGCTTCCCTGTTCTGGAAGTGCTCATGCCTGCGCTGAATCCCCCTCGCCCTCACACTGAAACCCTGGCCAACGGCCTGCGGGTGACGCTGCGTCATGCCCCGAATCTGAAGCGTTGTGCGGCCGCGTTGCGGGTCGCCGCGGGCAGTCACGACGTGCCATTGGCATGGCCAGGCCTGGTGCATTTTCTTGAGCACCTGTTGTTTCTCGGTACCGAGCGTTTTCCTGCGGAACAAGGGCTGATGGCCTACGTACAAGGTCATGGCGGGCAGGTGAATGCACGGACCAGCGAGCGCACCACCGACTTCTTTTTCGAATTGCCGCCTCAAGTTTTCAACGGAGGATTGCAGCGTCTGTCAGACATGCTCGCTCATCCGCGTATGAATCTGGACGATCAGTTGCGGGAACGGGAAGTGCTGCACGCGGAGTTTGTCGCTTGGTCGCAGGATCCTACGGCACAGCAGCAACTGGCGTTGTTCGATGGGCTTTCGCCGACTCATCCGTTGCGCGGCTTTCATGCCGGCAACCGCGACAGCCTGCCCGTGCAGCAACCGGAGTTTCAGCAAGCGCTGCAGGATTTCCATCAGCGGTTTTATCAGACCGGACAGATGACGCTGAGCCTGGCCGGCCCGCAAAGTATCGAAGAGTTGAAGCAAATGGCGCTGACGTTCGGCGCGGTGATTTCCCTGGGAGAAAACCTCCCACAACAGGCTCCTGCGCCGTTGATGGAGTCTTCAGTCGCAAGTTATCAACAGGCTGGCGAGCGTCGGCTGGATCTGCTGTTTACCTTCGAAGCACTGCCCAATTCGTCGACCGAAGCATTGGCGTTTCTGTGCCATTGGTTGAACGCCGCGAAACCCGGCGGGCTGCTGACTGTATTGCGCGAATGCGGTTTGGCTGAGCATCTGAATGCCAAGCCGCTGTATCAATTTGCCGGACAGGCCGTGCTGCACGTTGAATTCACAACGACCGCGTCGGCGAGCATCCTGAGCGAGAAGCTCCTGGACTGGCTGGGCTTTTTTGCCGCTCAGCAAGATTGGGCCCTTCTGCGTGACGAGTACGCTGCCGTGCTTCAGCGCCAGCAACAAGCCAGCAGTGCGCTGCAACTGGCCCGACTCGACAGCGAACAGCTTGAAACCGGGTTATCCGAGCAAGGCGTTGTAGCGCTCAAGGACATCCTGAAGAAAATCGGCGCTGTGGATAACTTCAGCGGTGAATGGCAACTGCCGACACCGAATCCGTTCTTGCGCGCCGAGGCGCCACCCTCAAATGCCGGTCTGATTCGCGGCCAGACCAGCAAACACCGTGGCCTGCGGACATTCGCGCAGGACCGCTCGCGCAGCCGTCGCGAAAACTCGCCGATGCAATTCAGCCAGGCCCTGCCGGACAACACCGCTGAAGGCGCGATTTATCTGCGCTGGCGACTTGAGTCCAAACCTCAACCCCGCCATCAACAGAGTCTGGAAAACCGCCTGCAACCACTGCTCGAAGATGCCCGTCAGGCGGGCGTCGACTTTTCCTTCAGCGCTTCTGGAAATGAATGGTTGCTGAAAATGACGGGGCTGCAAGAGTCGATGCCGACCGTCCTCGAACATGCGCTGAAAGAGCTGACAAACCCTGACGCCGGTTTCCCACAGGAAGAACCGAAAAGCGCCTCGTTGATACCGATTAAACAACTGCTGAAAGCGCTGCCTGATCATTGCCTTGAGCACAGCGCTGTCGCTGATGACTTGCAGCAGCTGTGGTCGACGGCGCGCTGGGAAGGCCTGGCAATCGGGTTGTCGGCTCAGACTCAAGCAGCGATGGGGTTCGCCCTGAGTCGCGTGCCCGGCATTGCGGACACTCAACCGTCGCCGCTGTCCTCGATCAACGGGCAGCGTCTGTGGACCGCCGTCGACACCGGTTCCAGCGAACACGCGCTGTTGCTGTTCTGTCCGACGGCCACGCAGGAACTCTCTGACGAAGCTGCGTGGCGTTTGCTCGCGCACATTTGTCAGACGCCGTTCTACCAGCGTCTTCGCGTGGAGTTGCAACTGGGTTATGCGGTGTTCAGTGCGCTGCGTCAGGTCCATGGGCAGACGGGCGTTCTGTTTGGCGTGCAATCACCGAGCGTCGCCCCTCTGAACTTGCTGCAACACATGGAAGACTTTCTGAACGACCTTCCCGCAATGATCGACGGCATTGACGAGGCGACCTTCGTTGCACAGCGTCAGGCCTTGACCGATCAATTCCAGATCGCTGCGTTGCCCGTCGCCCAGGCCGCCGAACTGCTCTGGCAGGGCAAGCTGGCCGGCCACTCGTCGGATTATCTGGCGCAGCTTCCCCAAGCCATTCTGGACATCGATCGTTCTGCCCTGCGCGCCGCTGCACAACGCCTGATCAACGCCGAGGGCGGCTGGCGCGGTCTGGCCAGCAGTTCGCAGCCGGAGGCGCCTTGGCAAGTGGCAAAATGATCATTACCGCTGGTGCAATTAGCTTTTTCCGAGATTGCAGGCCAATCGCTCTGTAATTTTGAGTAACATAGCCACCTAACTATCTGAACATCTCCGGCTGGAGGTGGACTATATGTATAGATCTCAACCGTCCCATCACCTGAAGGAGCGCTCCCATGTCCTGGTCCAAACCTGCTTACACCGACCTGCGTATCGGCTTTGAAGTCACCATGTACTTCGCAAGCCGCTAAGCTTGTCCTGCCGTTCAGCGCCTCGGTTTGCCGAGGCGTTTTTATTTTCAGCGTTAAAATGATGGAGCACCCATGTTTGTCCAGATTCTAGGTTCCGCCGCCGGCGGCGGTTTCCCCCAGTGGAACTGCAACTGCGTGAACTGCGCAGGTTTTCGCGACGGGAGCCTGAACGCCAAGGCGCGGACCCAGTCGTCCATCGCGATTTCCGATGACGGCGTGAACTGGGTGCTGTGCAACGCCTCGCCGGACATCCGCGCCCAGCTCCAGAATTTTGCCCCGATGCAACCGGGCCGCGCCCTGCGCGATACCGGTATCAGCGCGATCATCCTGATGGACAGCCAGATCGACCACACCACCGGCTTGCTCAGCCTGCGCGAGGGTTGCCCGCACAACGTCTGGTGCACCGACATGGTCCATGAAGACCTGAGCACCGGTTTCCCGCTGTTCACCATGCTGACCCACTGGAATGGCGGGCTGAACTGGAACCGCATCGAACTCGACTGCAGCTTCACCATCCCGGCCTGCCCGAGTCTGCGTTTGACCCCGCTGCCACTACGCAGTGCCGCGCCACCGTATTCGCCGCACCGTTTCGACCCGCATCCGGGCGACAACATCGGGTTGATCATTGAAGACCTGAACACCGGCGGCAAGCTGTTCTACGCACCGGGCCTGGGCAAGGTCGACGCGCCGCTGCTGGAGATCATGGCCGGCAGCGACTGCCTGCTGGTGGACGGCACAATGTGGGACGACGACGAAATGCAGCGCCGTGGTGTCGGCACCCGCACCGGCCGGGAAATGGGCCATCTGGCGCAGAACGGCCCCGGCGGTATGCTGGAAGTGCTGGAACAGTTGCCCAAGCAGCGCAAGGTGCTTATCCACATCAACAACACCAACCCGATCCTTGATGAGGATTCGCCGGAGCGCGCCGAACTGGTTCGACGGGACGTTGAAGTGGCGTATGACGGCATGAGTATTGTGTTGTAGCGGATGGCCTCTTCGCGGGCAAGCCTCGCTCCTACAGGGATAGCACCGAACCTGTAGGAGCGAGGCTTGCCCGCGAAGGC